>CALDGT010000557.1 GCA_937942935.1 uncultured Chloroflexota bacterium
GAGTCCCGATGTGGTGATTCCCGCCGCTTGTGCCAATGACATCTCCCCCGCCGCGGCGAGGTCTAAAACATCTGGCAAAGTGGCGAGTGCTTCTTCGAGGGATTGCCCACTCTTGAGCAGGTCAAGCAATGCCATCCCCGCATCTTGGGCGCTAAATTTGGTGTCTGCCCCCATTTGCAATGCGTACTGGCGGACGGTTTCCAGTTCATCACCTGTCACCCCACCAAACAATTCAATTTGTTTCATCAGGGCATCAAAATCGGATGCAGTCTTGATGCCCGACACACTCAAAACAGTCATCGGGGCAGTAAGCGCGGTGATACGTGCGCCTAATCCTGTCATCCTATCGCCAAACGCACTAATACTCTGCCCCATATTGGCGAAACTGTCATTGAGTGTTTGACGGGCGCGATTAATCCCATCGGTCATGCCAGAGGCATCCAATAGGATTTTCCCATACACATTGCCTAAATCATAACCGCTTCCGTCCATATCACTTCCTTACTAATCCCATCGCCTCAAATTGGGCAATAGACACCGTTTTTTTCTGGATGGGGATGTCGAGTAATCGCTCAATACGGTTTACAGGTCGTCCGTCCCTCTCCCGTTCCGCCAGCTTATTTTCGACCCACACCCCAAAGGTATGCACCGCCCGATTGAACATCCAACACAACCACTTTTCGTCACTGGGTAGACCTATCTCGTTTGCGGGCGTTGTGTGATACGCTTTTGTGATTTGATACAGCTGCCACACCTGCCTTCTGTTCTTTAGGAAATGTGGCGGTCTCTGAATACAGATTCCCCCCAATCGCCCAATTGAACGCAAACAATTTGTCGTCAAAGGTCAGATTATTGACATATACCAACTCGCTGTCGGCGGATGGATGCGGGTCTGCGGTCAGGCGTGGTTCAACAAAACAGGCAATTGCCACCCGATTAATTAATTCGGTGAACATCAGCAATTCTTTCGGGTCTGCCCCAATGGGCTTTTGTGTGATGCTCCCACCTGCCAAAGTCGCTAAGACCATGTTCGTTAATGGGTCGGGAATATCCCCCTTAGCATCCAATAACGACATCAAATCCACTTTCCGCACCAGCACACATTCATCTTCCGCCATGTTAGGCAATCTCAATTCATGTGGTTTGTTAAAAAAACTTGCGCCAACAACCTTCGCCATATCATCCCCCTTATGCGGTCAACCATGTTTTGAAGGTCGCGCCATCTGTGGGTTTGGCGCTATTCCATGCGGCGAGGTTGTCATACACCTGCCCGATGAACACCCGTTGGTCAATGGCGAGCGCCGACCCTTTCATGTCACTCACATTGAATTTGTTGGTTTGCCCATCGAATTTAATCATGGGGATGGTATCCAGCTTGCAGGAACGCAAACCCACCACCAAGATTTTGCCTTCATCCGAACTGGCAACACCAATCGCACCGAAATAATTCAATCCAGCCCCACCCGCCACAGGTTTGAAATATGATTGCCCTGCTGTGCCATTGGTGAGGATATTGAGCGCCAAAAAGTCCACCCCACCCGCCGTAATGCTGATGTTGGCGTGGGTGAACACTGCGAGTTTGCGCGTGACTTGACCACTATCCCGCATGGTGTCGGTATCGGCTTGCGGGTCAACTTCAAAGATTTGGTCAGCATCCAAGTCGTAGGGTGTACCATACGTATCGGTGCTACGGGTGTGCAGAGCAATCAGCACTTGGTTGAGCGTGAAGATGTAATTCTGAGATGCGTTATCCATGATTATTTTCTCCTGAGAATGAGATTGAATCGAACAAATTTGAATGGTGCGGATGCCAGTTCTTCGGCGACTAATTCACCACTGGCGAAAGCGAAACGCAGAAATGCGGTAGACGCATCACTGCTCACGAAATTGCGTTCATTGAGTACCACCTTCAGCCGACTAATCGCCGTCTCGATGGTGGCATAGCCTTTGTGGGCATAGATGTAAAATTCCACACTGCCCCGTTCTGCGTTCAGGTCACGGATACCCTCATCATTCATCCCACGTCTGCGAATCACGCCAAACGGCTTAATGCTTACCCCATCCGCTTGTTTTGGTGCAGATGAGAGGGTCATTCCTTCGCGGGGGAGCGACTCGCCGTCAAACCAACCACCCGTTAGGATGGCAGATAGGGCGGTGTCGGTTA
>CALDGT010000558.1 GCA_937942935.1 uncultured Chloroflexota bacterium
TCAGTATTCAGGTTATAATTTTATTTGTAAATTTATATTTTATGAATAGGGGTAATTAGTTGTCGAACACATATCACCTTGTTGTATTAGAGACACGACACATTCAATCTTATATTTTTAATAGCAATCGTCTAAAAGAAAATGTTGGCGCTTCTTACCTTGTAAAAGTCGCCACTCAAGATTGGATTTATGCAGAATTTGGGTCAATAGATGACCAGCCACCCATCGAAAATGGAAAGACGCCTGTCGAAATTATTTATTGTGGTGGAGGCAAGGCGGTTTTATTATTTCGTCATAAAGAAGATGCCACCGAATTTATCCGCACACATTCCAGACAGATTTTGCGCGAGGCACGCGGTTTGCAATTCACGTTCCATCGCCAAGAATTTATTTGGGGTAAAGAACCCCTCAGCTATGCTGTTGCGGATGCACTTGGCAGTCTCAAATTGGCACGAAATAAACAACCCCTACGCACAGGGATTGCGGGGTTAGGTGTGACCGCTATGTGCGCTTCCACCAGTTTGCCCGCTACTCACATTAATCTGGTGAATGATAGGTGGCAAGCTGTTTCTTCAGAAATACATGCCAAACGCGAAAGTGCCAAACCAGCTAATGATAAATTACGTGATAATTTAATCACTAAAACTGATTATACATTCCCGCTTGATTTAGATAAATTGGGTGGCACATTAGGTGCAAGTAACTTTATAGCCATTATTCATGCCGACGGTAACGGGCTTGGACAAATCATCCAAAATACCAAACAAGATTTTCCAGACACCGATGGCAAAAAAGGCAATCGTGCCTATATCGCATATTTGCGTGATTTCTCAGAAAAAATAAAATTGGTTGCAACAGAATCTTTGAAGCGTGTTGTCACACAATTGATTGACAGCATTGAAATAGATAAAGATGGCAAACGCTGGATTCGTGGTAAGGGGCAACAACCCCCTATCGAAATCAAACATGATGACCAATTAGGAGCGTATCCCCTACCCCTCCGCCCATTGGTGAGTGGTGGCGATGATGTGACCTTCGTATGTGATGGGCGTATTGGGCTTGACATGATGATTTTATTTTTAGAATCATTTGAGCAACAAGCACAGAAATTATTAGATAAACCATTAACCGCGTGTGCGGGCATGGCGATTGTGAATACCAAATACCCCTTCTCACGGGCATACGACTTGGCGGGCGAATTATGTGATAATGCCAAAAAAGAGTATCATGGAAAAGGTAAAAGTGCCTTCGATTGGCATTACACCACAGGCGGGTTATATGATGATATTACAGGGATGCGTGAACGCGAATATCTGGTTGGTGGGCGAAAACTTTTTAACCGCCCTATTTCCATATCCGACAATCCTGCCGAAGAAAAGACCTCTGCTCATTTGAAAACCACAATCACATATTTTCAAACCAATTTAGCATGGCGCAAGAGTCGGAATAAATTAAAAAAATTGGTGGATGCCATTCGTGCAGGTGATAAGGCATTACAGGATTTCAAAACCAATTATGACTCTCTGCTTGTGCCACCAAATACCTCAGATGCAACTTTGTATGATGTGTTAGAACTTGTGGATTTATATATTCCATTGAAAGGGGGCAAAACGGATGTATCTGCGGATTGAATTACTCAGTGATACCGCTTTTGGGCGCGGGGATGGTGTTGCCAGCCTTGTAAATAGCGAGGTGGAACACGACAAAATCACAGGACTCCCCATTATTAAAGGGCGCACCCTAAAAGGGTTATTTGTCGAAGCCTGCGCCGATATTTTATATGGATTGCAAACATGCCATTCACCCGCCTATAAAAAATTTGAAAAAATAGCACTCGTCTTGTTCGGCGTACCCGGTAGCAATTTGGAGAGTACAGGATCATTGTATTTTGGGACGGCTACCCTGCCCGATGGCATTGAAGAGAGTGTTAAAGCCAGTGGATATGCGCCAACAGATGTCTTAGAAGCCTTTACCACCATTCGTCATCAAACGGCGGTAGATGAAGAAACGAATACCCCAAAAAACACCAGCTTACGAGCCACACGCGCCGTATTGCGTGGGACAATTTTTCATGCTCATATTGCACACCCGAATTTAAGTGATGATGAGATTGCCCTGTTATGGGCATGTGCCAATACAATTAGAAACGCGGGGCAAAATCGCGCACGCGGGTTGGGGTATCTTTTAATCACATTATATGGCGAAGATTTGGAACAAATAAATGGCGATTCTTTTAACAAATTAGTGAAGGGTGAAGCATCATGAATACCATTTTGTATCGCATCACCTTATTACAACCCACCATCGTCACTCAAATTGAGGGTGAGCCGAATAGCGCCGTATCATATGATTTTATACCAGGTGCAGTGTTACGTGGGATTATCATCGGCATGTATTTAAGTGCCTATGGACAACGCGATTTAGATAAAATCCCCAACATAGAAGAAAAAGATCGTCTCTTTTTTTCAAACATGACCCGCTTTTTGAATGCCTATCCTGTCATCAACAATAAACGGAGTTTACCTATCCCTGCCACATGGCGCACACCCAAATATGGTGAAGGAAAAGCAATAAATAGTATTAATATCCGCGATGAAGCCTTCCCATATACCAATGATGGGAGTAA
>CALDGT010000559.1 GCA_937942935.1 uncultured Chloroflexota bacterium
ATTTTTAGCGCCGATGGGTCTGGGCAACCATTGGGTGCGGGGGAACGTGGTGAAATTTGTATTCGTGGGCATAACGTGATGAAATATTATTTCAAGCGTCCCGATGCCAACGCAGAAACATTCAAATTTGGGTGGTTCAGAAGCGGGGATGAAGGATTTTATCAGGAAGATGCGCGTGGTCGGAAATTTTTCTTCATCACGGGACGCATCAAAGAATTGATTAATCGCGGTGGGGTCAAATTTAGCCCTTTCGATATTGAAGAAATTTTGCTAGAAGTGAAGGGTGTAAAGGTCGGTTTGGCAGTGGCATTCAAAAATGATTATTATGGCGAAGAAGTCGGTGCGTATGTGGTGTTACAAGACGGTGCAAGTGTGACCGCCGATGAGATTATCGCGCATTGTCGTAGTCGGATGTCATTTGAAAAATCGCCCAAAGTGGTCATATTCGGCACAGAAATCCCTGTCACCACCACAGGAAAATATCAACGCCTCAAGTTGCAAGAGCTATTCGCTGAATGGGAACATACCCAGTTCAAAAAATAAAAGTGTGGCGGGTAAAATTTATACCCGCCCTTATTTTTGATTGCTGATTATGGCGCGGGTGGTGTTGGACTAGGTGTCGGTGATGGCTCAATTTTGATTGCCCATTCATAAGTTGTTTCAATATTAAATGGTGACATTCTAAATTCGATTTTAAGTAGATGAAAACCTTCTGGTAAAAGATTCTCTTCATCCGGATTTAGGCAAAAAATTGCATTCTGATTAAACTGATTAGTGGCATCTGTACCTAACCATAATGGGCTATATATAAACTTTAGAGGGACTAACCCACCATTCAAAAATAATCTACTCCATCTATAAGGTCCTACCCCAATTATGTTTATCCGTGATACACATACTAAGTTTCTATCAAGCGGATTTTTAATCCAGTTGATAACAATGTTATTGGGTATATCTTTAGGGTTTTTATAAAGATATTCGGCTGTCGCTAATGTACTACTATCTGGCTTATTAATGAAATTTTCCGATGAAGTCCACCATATCCATGTCAATTCATAGATAATAAATAACATAGTGAGTGTAATTATTACCCCGGCGATGATTTTAAAGATAATTTTTATCTGCTTCTTCATAATTGCCTCAAGGAATTATGTGATATCTAATATCCATAGCCGATGGCTCAGGATGAGACCATGG
>CALDGT010000560.1 GCA_937942935.1 uncultured Chloroflexota bacterium
GGTTATTTTTAGTGTGCCGTTTTTATGGACGATATGGCTTGGTCAAATCGAATTTATCACGGTTATCAGCCTTATTTTGGGGTGGTGGGCGGTGCATCGTAAAGTACACCCAATCGGACTTGGGGTGGCAATGGTGGGACTCTTGACCAAATTTCAAGTTGGGGGCGGGGTGGTTGTTTTATTTTGTTTGTGGTTAATCATCGAAAAGCGATGGCGCGACTTGATATGGGCAGGAATTACCATTTGCCTTATTTTGATAGCCACCTTTATTGTGTATCCGAATTGGGTCGGATTATGGCTCGAAAGTTTGCGAATTCTAAATCCGAGTGGGCGTTTTTTTGATTCATCCATTTTCCCGATTGGTATATTGGCGTGGGGTGTTGCCATTTTGCCCATCTCTATGACCAGAATGAGGCGGTTGCGTTTGGTGGCGAGTGCGACTTTATTGGGCAGTCCCTATTTTGCGAATTATCATTGCATCACGCTATTATCGGCTTCTAGCAATCGTTGGTATTGGTTCGTATCGTGGTTAACTGTTGTGCCGATGGTGCTTTGGAATAATCAGCGTTTTGCTTGGATAATGCCATTGGTGGTACTTTTGAGAGAAGGGTGGCTGGCGTGGCAAGAACGCCATGCCCATGATTGACACGTTAGACCTATCAATGCTATACTAGCATGAATTCACGAAATAAAGAGAGCCTTTTTAACAACATTTTTTATGAAAAATTTTGTTAGGGCAATGAGATTGTTGTCAGTAATTCGGATCGGTCTTGCACGGCAAACCCTCCGAACCGTGTCAGGGGCGGAAGCCAGCAGCACTAAGGAGTCCCGTTTGGGTGTTGCGAGGTTGCCGGTCCGAATCACTGATAACAATCTTTTTGTTTCTGGTGGTGGGGCAAATAACCATCTATCAAAATGAGTGAAAAACGGGTTATGAATACACCAAAACCATCACAAAAAAAATCGAATTGGCTATTTTATGCGTTTGCATTACTCATCTTTCTTGGTGCAGGTATTGTCATCGCAGGGGTGATTTTACTCACACGCCCAACCCAATCCCCAATTATCCAACCCACACGCGCCCCAATTATTGTCAACCTAGAATTAGATGGGCGTACCTATCCCGTCTCTACATTTGCTCAAACAGTTGGCGCTTTTTTGACTGAGCAGGCATTAACGATAGGTGTGGACGACATATTTACACCTGCATCGGATACACTCATCACACCCCAAATGGTCATACGGATAGAACGAGCGCGGCAAGTGCGGATTTATATAGATGACCAACTGACTGTACTCAATACTACATTCACCAGCCCATTTGATATTTTGAATCGGGCGAATATCGAGATTGCTTCTGTAGATAGTGTGCAATTGAACGGCACACCTGTCGCTCAAACCGATATTATTTTATGGGCGACACCGGTGGATGAAATTCGGATACGGCGGGCTGTCACAATTTTGATTCGAGAAGGGGATGTGGTCACAACTCGTCAGACGACTGCCCTAACGGTTGCAGATGCGTTATATGAGGCGGGGGTTGTGTTATTTTTGCCCGACCAAGTATCACCTGCGCCCACAGACCGCATTTTTGCCAATATGGAAATTATCATTGACCGTTCTAGCGAATTGACCATCCGCGCCGACGGGCGCGAATTTGTAACCCGTGTTCGCGCCCAAACCATCGGCGATGCGCTCATTGAAAGTGGTATTACACTCAATGGACTCGATTATAGCATTCCATCTGCCACCCAACCGATTACTGAAGGGATAACGATTCGGGTTATCCGTGTGACCGAAGAAATCATCAACGAACAAACAACCATTGCCTATGAATCGGTTTTACAAGCCGATGCAAATTTAGATTTAGACCGTCGTGCGGTTATCCAAGCGGGGCAGGCGGGGATATGGCAAAAGAATTATCGGGTACGCTATGAAAATGGGGTCGAAATTCAACGCGAACTCACTGAAGAATTTATGGCACAAGCGCCTGTGAATGAAGTGGTGGCGTATGGGACGAGAATCACCATTCGTACTATCGAAACACCCGATGGCGTATTGGAATATTGGCGTAAGTTCCGCATGTATGCCACCAGCTATTATCCTGCCGAATTGGGTGGGGATAATATCACGTCTATCGGTGAGACATTGCGAAAAGGGATTGTCGCCATTAATCCGCGCATTATCCCTTACCGCTTGAATGTATATGTGTTTGGGTATGGTGTTGGTCGCACAGCCGATACAGGCGGACCGCGCACGACACCCTATTGGATAGATTTGGGATATTCGGATGAAGATATTATCGGATGGTCGCAATGGGTAGATGTGTATGTCCTCACCCCTGTCCCAGAGACGGTGAATTATTTGTTGCCACTCGATGAAGAAGGTGGTCCCCT
>CALDGT010000561.1 GCA_937942935.1 uncultured Chloroflexota bacterium
TCCGATACATCCATGCAACGGCCAAAAAATGCGGCATTTGCCAAGCGAGCAAAATCCCAAACATCAACCAACCACCCAAATCAAATGAGCCAGTGGCGGCAGTCCATCCGCCCAAAGCAGGCAAGGCACCGGGGATTGTTCCAATAAGGGTATTGTAATGTGTGATTCTCTTAAGTGGCGTATAAACAGCAACATAAAGCACCACCGTTGCGACGGCTAAAAAGGTCGTTAGGGTATTAACCGTAAAGTACGTATAACCCACGCCCAAGGCAGCAAGGCATAACCCCAGAAGGAGAATTGGTGTAGGGGAGAGTCTTCCTGCGGGTAATGGCCTTCGTGCAGTTCTGTGCATGAGGGCATCGTAATCTCTTTCAATAAAATGGTTCAAAATTGCCCCACCCGCCGATGTAAAGCAAACGCCTAAGACGGTATGGAGCAGTTTTACCCAGTCGAAGCCCACTTTACTTCCCAAAATAAAACCCGCCACCGCCGAGCGAATATAAAGTGGGGCAGATACAAAAATTTGTGCCATCACGACTGCGACGGTGGTGAAGGCGATGCGGATGTTATAATCGCGCAACCAATCGCCAAAGATGCCATTTCTGCCAAATGTGAGCAACAATGCCAACCCCGCCACGGCTGGCGGTAAGACAATCGGCGTGGTGATGATGACCAACACGGCACGCCTGCCCCAAAATTTGTATCGGGCGAGGGTATAGGCGAGGGGTGTGCCAAAAATAAAGATGAGCGCGATACTCAGCGCACTCGTCCACAGGCTTAACCATAATGCCGATGTCACCGCAGGCGCGAGTAACGCATCCCACGCAGAATCGGATATGGCGCGGATGATGAGCGCCAGCATGGGTAATATAAGGAAGGTAAGCGCAATGGCAGAAAATAAGAATAGGGGCAATCGTCGCATGTTGAATGTTGTCTTTGGGGTTAAGCGGGTATTGGTCAGATTATAACATGGGGGTGCGGTGAGGCATACGGGCGTTCTGCCTTAGTACCCACGCTACAAGCATATTGATTTTTGTGGGGATGCGGGGCGATAATCCTAACCGATATTAAAAATCACAATAGGGGCGTTTATGCTGAATATCCTCATTGCATCTGGCGCATTTAAGCACAGCCTTAGCGCCAATGAAGCGACACTGGCTATCCAACGCGGGTTCATACGCGCTGGCATCCCCGCTACCTATCAATTATTGCCGATTGCTGATGGCGGAAATGGCACACTCGATGCGTTTTTGATGACTGGTGGAACACGTCACCAAGCCATTGTCTTAGACCCGCTTGCCCGCCCCATCTCTGCCGAATGGGGGGTATCTGCCGATGGCGAGACGGCGATTATCGAAATGGCATTGGCATCGGGCATTGAACGCATCACAACCGACCAGCGCGACCCATTCATCACCACCACCTATGGCACAGGACAACTGATGAGCCATGCCCTACAACAAGGGATACGGCGCATGATTATCGGCATGGGTGGTAGTGCCACTGTGGATGGTGGCGCAGGGTGTCTGATGGCGCTTGGGGTGCGTTTATTAGATGAAAATGGCGACCTCATCCCGTATGGGGCGGGCGGATTATCGCGCTTGGCAAAAATAGATATGTCGGGCTTAGACCCGCGTTGGCGCGATGTCGAGATTTTGATTGCCACAGATGTGGATAATCCAACACTGGGGGCAGAAGGCGCGGTGGCGATATTTGCCCCGCAAAAAGGTGCAACGCCCGACCAATTGCCTCACCTAGAGGCGCATATCACCCACTTTTTCACACACATTTATCATCAAATCGGGGTGGATGTGCGCGATACCAAAGGTGGCGGGGCGGCAGGCGCATTATCGGCGGGACTCGTGGCATTTTTGAATGGAAAAATCACCTCTGGCATAGACCTCATTTTGCATCATAATCGCTTTCATGACCACTTGGCGCGTGCAGACCTCGTGATTACGGGTGAGGGGAACATAGATGACCAAACCATCTACGGCAAGGGACCCATCGGCATCGCACGACACGCGCATCTGGCGGGTGTGCCTGTGGTGGCAATTGTTGGGGGCATGAATACAGATGATACCACCCTCCACAAAATCGGCATCAGCGCCGTGATGCCCATCATCCCGCATCCGATGACGCTTGAAACTGCGCTTGAAAACGCATCGGCATTGGTGGAGCAAACGGCATTACGATTGGGGTATCTGTTACACATTTCCGCCCACCTCAAAAAAGGTGATTGATGGGCATCGCTAGAAGCTAGAAGTTTCGCTAGTGATAGATACGCTAAATGGTCGTCAAAAGACCAAATATCCTATGAAATTGGCAGGATAGCCCGCTTTAGCAGGCTTCTCGCGCAAATAGCGAAAGGCTTTGAGCCTCTAGCAATGCCTACAGCATGATGACATCACGACCTCACCTCGAAGATGAGCGTATCGAGATTGATTTGCAATTGGCGAATACCACTGCTAATCCCCGCCTCTACGAATAGGCTATCTAATGTCCATATCACCAATTGAGGCAATTCGGCATATATCGCATCGGTAAAAATGCCTGTTGTTTGGCTAATTCCGATTTGCAACAAGTCCCCTTGTACGGTTAATGAGATGGTCGCCGCCCCAATTTGCCCCGTATCATCTTGCAAATTAATCGTCATACCACCCGTGACCATATTCACCACCAACGGATAAATTGTCGCGCTGTGACCGGTGGCTTGGGTTTTCATTGTGTTTAATACTTGTTGCTCATTAAATTCTATAGTGGCGATTTCTATCGCGCCTGCATCACAACCCGTCCCTTGTGGGCGACTTGTGCCGAGTTGGTCAGTTGAGACAGCACACGGGGCAGGGTAAGCATTTAGCGCGGGACTGGTTAATAATAATGGCACGAGCTGACCATCAAATGTATCCAATCCCAAATCGGGGGCGACTGTCGCACTCCCGCATGGGCTATTGGCAAAATTGGTGCTATCCACAGTCAATGTCCCACCACTATTGCCACATAATGTCCCAGACCCAGACAAAATATTATGTGTGAGAGTTGCCGTGGTGAGGGCTGAATAGACATATAGCGTATCTGGTGAATTATTCACAAAGGTATTATGGATGAAGATGGTTGTGCCACTCACTATAACCGCCCCACCACCAGTAGAAGAGTTATCGACAAATGTGCTGTTGGTGATGGTTGTTGTCGCACCCGCATAAACCGCCCCACCAAAACCAGCCGAGTTACCACTAAATGTGCTGTCGGTGATGGTTGTTGTGCCACTCACCATAACCGCCCCACCACTATAACCAGCCGAATTACCGCTAAATGTGCTGTTGATGATGATGGTTGTGCCACCCGCATAAACCGCCCCGCTACCAAAACCAGCCGAGTTACCACTAAATGTACTGTCGGTGATGGTGAGTGTGCTTTCAGCATGAATCGCCCCATCATAATAGGCTGAATTATTGCTGAAGGTGCTGTTGCTGATGGTCAGGGTGCTAGTGGCTAAGATTGCCCCACCGCCATAACCAAAATCAACAGAATTATTGCTGAAGGTGCTGTTGCTGATGGTCAGGGTGCCAGTGGCATAAATTGCCCCGCCCCAACTTGTAGGTCCCTGATTAGAACTAAACCCATTTTGTAGGGTCAATCCGTCTAGGGTGAGCGATGCACCACTGTTCACCACGAAAAAGCGGGTTGTATCATCCCCATCAAAAATAATAGTCTCCCCACCGTTGATGGTGACATTCCCCGTGATGGTCAATTCCGATGAGAAAATTATCGTCCCGCTACAGGAGAAGGTAATCGTGCCATCCGTAATATTAGCGATGGCAACAGCAGATGATAAACTGGGGAAATCGCAAGTGGTGACAATGAGATTGGTTGGTAATTCCATTTCCACTGCGCCCGCATCACATGCCGAATGTTGTGGGCGCAGTGTGCCAAGTTGGTCGGTCGCCACCGCACATGGGGCAGGGTAAGCATCGAAAGCTGTGCTTGTTGGTAATAATGGCACAACCAGACCGTCAAACGTCCCTAATCCCAAATCTGCCACGACTGTCGCACTCCCACACGCGCTACTCGCAAAATTGGTGCTATCCACAGTCAGTGTTCCGCCACCATTGCCACATAATGTCCCAGACCCAGATAAAATATTATAGCTGAGGGTGAGAGTGGCGCTAATGGTGACAGAATAGATATAGAGTGTGTTTACGGAATTATTCACAAAGGTGTTATGGGTGAGGGTGGTTGTTCCCGGTGTAGAAATCGCCCCGCCATTACTAGCTGAATTGTTAACAAATGTGCTGTTGGTAATTGTGGCTGTGCCATAAGTAAAAGTCGCCCCACCATTATCACCGGCTGAATTATTGTTAAAGGTGCTATCGGTGATGATGAGTGTGTTATTAATGGCAAAAGTCGCCCCACCATCATCACTGGCTGAATTATTGTTAAAGGTGCTGTTGGTAATGGTGAGTATGTTACTAACAGAAATAATCGCCCCACCCCAACCAGCCGAATTATTATTAAAGATACTGTTGGTAATGGTAACTGCACCAGAGACAAAAATTGCGCCGCCATAATATTCAGAATGATTATAGTTGAAGGTGCTATCAGTGATAGTGAGCGACCCATCGGCAAGTATCGCCCCACCATTACTATTACTGCCAGTACCAACTCCATTTTGCAGGGTTAATCCGTCTAGGGTGAGCGATGCGCCACTAAAAAAAAAAAAAAATCGGGTTGTATCA
>CALDGT010000562.1 GCA_937942935.1 uncultured Chloroflexota bacterium
CAAATTTTTCGTGCATCATATCAATAAGGCTATGTTTACCGTTGCCATTTCCGTTGCTATGATGTCCGTTACCGTTACCATTGCTATGTGGGGTCTTTCCGTTTGTATAACCGTTCCCGTTAAGTTTCATTTTTTCCACCACTTCTTTCCATACACATCTTTGATAAACCGATTATATGAGGCTTTTTATCTGAGTAACGTCATATTTCATCATATCCTCATATAATCGTTAGACTTAGCTCATGCCAAAACCAAAATATTATCATTTGTGAATGTGAGATGAGAAGTAGGGTAGGTTATAATAGGGGTGTCGAATGGGAAGGAAGATGTTGAATGGCAGATATAATCGAGATAGATAACCTACGTTTGCGTTGTATGATTGGTTTTAGCCCGCATGAATTAAAAGATAAGCAAGATGTGGTGATTAACTTGCGGATTCAAGCCGATATGCGAAAAGCAGAGCAAACGGATAATCCAGACGATGTTTTTAATTATCGTACCCTGACCAAAGCGATTATCGCTCATGTAGAAGCCTCGCATTATAAGTTGGTCGAGGCGCTTGCGGGGGCAATTGCGCGAATTTGTGTAATAGACCATCATGCAGAGTGGGTGCAAGTGCGGGTGCATAAGCCAAATGCGTTGCGCTTTTCGGATAGTGTTGGTGTGGTGATAGAACGTACCAAAGAGGATTATAACGCATGACGATATATGAAACACTCCCAATTGTGTATGTGGTGGTTGGCTCGAATATAGACCCAGAACGTCACCTAAAAGAGGCAGTTACATTGTTGCGTGGTCGCTTTAATGTGTTGGGTGTATCATCGGTGTATCAATCGCCTGCCTTTGGATATACCCAACAACCCGACTTTTTAGATGTTGTGGTCAAATTTGCCACGCCACTTTTGCCTGTTATCGTCAAAGAGAAATTAGAGGCAATCGAAAAACGACTGGGCAGAGACCGCGCTAACCAAGCCACCAAACATGGACCGCTTCCATTGGATATGGATATTTTATTATGGTCAGATGGCGCTTTTTCGTTTGGGACAAAGCCTTGGAAAGTGCCACACGAAAGCATTATCAAATATGCGGCGGTGGCGATTCCTTTGGCAGAAATCGCGGGGGATGTGATGCACCCCACCGAAAATGTGACCATCCGCGAGGTTGCTAATCGGTTTACGGGGGCAACGGGCGTAACATTGCGTAGGGATGTCGTCTTGGAATAAACCCTACCTTAACGCCAAATATCCGTTACAATCACGTTGTTTTGTCTAATAGTTGTTAGGAGGCGGCTTTTGGCGCTCACAGATTACTTACGCATTATCGTGCGACGGGGTTGGATTATGATTGTGCTGGCACTCCTTGCGGGTGGCGCGGCATTTTTACTCAGCAGAGGGCAAACCCCCGTTTATCGCTCTACACAAGTTGTCCTCATTCAAGCCTCGCGTGCCGATTTGGGGTTGGCAGAAGCGAGTGTGCGCTTGGTTACGCCTTTGACGGTTTATCTGAATAGTCGGGAACGAGCGAGCGAAATTATTGAAAAGCTCGATTTGGATATGCTCCCCGAACAATTGCTAGGAAATTCGTTTTTCGCCGCCGACCAATTACGATTCACTGTCCAGATTGATGTGGATAATACCGATGGCGAATTGGCGAATCAGATTGCGCGGGAATGGGGGCAATTGTTGGTTGATTATCGGAATGAAATTAATCAACGCTCACGCCGTGAAGACCGCGTAGATGCTGTTTTGGTCGATTATCCGCGTTATACCCAACAATCTCCACGCCCAACCATCAGCCTCGCCATCGGCGCGATTTTGGGATTTGTAATCGGTGCGGTGATTGTGTTCGTGTTGGAATATTTGGAAAGTGGTGTCATCCGCCACACTCAAGATTTAACCCGCAATGGTGAAGTACCGCTTATTGCGTCTATCCCGCAGGAGTAAATTTATGTCCAATTTAATCACAGTGACCAACCCACAATCGCCCGTATCAGAGGCGTATCGTACCCTCCGCACCAATTTGATGTTTTATAGCACCGAAAAACCATTGCATACCATTCTCATCACATCGGTTTCTGCTCCAGAGGATAAAAGTGATGTGGTGGCAAATTTGGCGGTGACATTTGCCCAATCGGGACATAAAACCATTATTGTAGATGCCGATTTGCGCCGTCCTCATCAACATACATTATGGGGTGTATCGAATGAGCGCGGTTTAACCACCATGATGACCGATTCGGCACTCTTGGCGAATCCCCCGCTTGTAGCCACTCAAATTGAAAATCTCAGTTTGCTTCCTAGTGGGGTATTGCCACCTGTTCCCGCCGATATTTTGAGCAACCAACGCATTAATGAAATTATAGGCATCCTCAAAGCCCGCGCCGATTATATTATTTTTGACGCGCCACCTGTTTTAAGCGCCACCGATGCCAGTTTATTGGCGAATAAACTCGATGGGGTTGTGTTGGCTGTCCGCGCAGGCAAAACCCGCCGTGACCATCTGTCGCAAGCCCAAAGTGCCTTAGCCAAAGTGCATGTGCGTCTTTTGGGGACAATTTTGACCAATGCCCCGCGTGAACGGGCGCAAAAATATTAAATCTACCCCCTCATCCCTAAATCCCCTCTCCATTTTAGAGAGGAGACTTTTATACCCCTTCTCTAGCATGGAGAAGGGGCAGGGGATGAGGTTAAAAATATGAAAAAGGAGCTAATATGAAAGGTCTGATTCTCAGTGGGGGCAAAGGCACACGACTCTATCCCCTCACATACACCCAAGCCAAGCAACTCATCCCACTGGCGAATTTGCCCGTTTTGGTGCGCGTGATTCACACCATGCGCGAGGCAGGCATCACCGATATCGGGATTGTTGTGGGGGATACCGCCCCACAAATTCAAGAGACACTCAGCAAACGCACCGACCTGAGCGATGTTAAAATTACTTATATTCGCCAACTTAGCCCAGACGGATTGGCACACGCTGTCAAAATCTCGCAGGAATTTTTGGGCGATGACCGTTTTGTCATGTTTTTGGGGGATAATGTCATTCAGGGTGGGATTAGCCCACTCATCCGCCAATTTGCACAAAGCACATGGAATAGCCAAATTGTGTTAAAGGCTGTGCCGATGGAAAATGCGCGGAGTTATGGCATCGCCAAATTACGGGCAGATGGCACGATTGAACAACTGGTAGAAAAACCACAAAACCCACCCACGAATTTGGCGTTGGTTGGCATTTATATGTTTGACCATCATATTTTTGAGGCGGTGAATAGCATCAAGCCGTCCCCTCGCGGTGAATATGAAATTACCGATGCCATTCAATGGCTGATAAATCATCAATATACGGTGTATCCGTATGTGCATGAGGGTTGGTGGGTAGATACAGGTAAAGCGGTGGATATGCTCATCGCTAATGGGTATGTTTTAGAAGAATTGAAGCCATCCATTCATCCTACCGCACAAATTGATGAGCAATCCCAAGTAGATGCGCGGGTGACAGTGGAGCAGGGCGCAATCATCCGCAACAGCGTCATTCGCGGACCCACGATTATCGGCGCGAATACGGTCATCGAAAATAGTTATGTCGGTCCGTTCACCAGCATTTATGAAAATGTGAAAGTGACGAATTGCGAAATTGAACATAGCATCATTTTGGAAGATAGCACCATCAGCGACTTACCCGCCCGCTTGCAAGATAGCCTGATTGGTCGCAAAACGGTGGTCACACGCAATAAATCGCTACCGCGTGCTATCAAGATGAACTTAGGTGATAATAGCAACGTTCAGGTGAGCGATTGAACCTGTTCGATAAACGCCAATAATTCCCGTTTGAACACGCTCACATCAAATTTTTGGGCGTGTTCACGGATGGTTTGTGGGTTATAGCGTGTTTCATCAAAATCGCGCATCACCGCCATCAATGATTCCACTGTCAATTCGTGAAAATGTTCCCCCGTGACCGATGGAATCACGGTATCTAATGCGCCACCTGCGCCATAAGCAATCACAGGGCGACCAGCCGCTTGTGCTTGCACAGGGGTGATGCCAAAATCTTCTAATCCGGGGAAAATGAAGGCTTTGCACCGCGCCATGAGGCGGGGTAAATCCTCATCAGGGACATATCCCAAAAATTCTACCGTTTCGCCTGCTAATGCCTTCAGACGGTCTAAATCGCGTCCTTTACCCGCTATTTTGAGTTTTACGCCGAGTTTAGTGGCGGCTTGGACGGCTAAATCGATTCGTTTATAGGGGATGAGGCGCGAGACAATTAAAAAATAATCTTCTGGGGTTTCATCGGTCAATGCGAATCGTGCGGTATGCACAGGCGGGTAAATAATCACCGAATCGCGGTCATAATAGCGACTGATGCGGTCTTTAATCTCGGTGGAGATGGCGATGAAATGATGCACCCGTTTGCTGGCGCGTTTATCCCACCATTTTAGTGCGGGGAGCATGAGTTTTAACCCGATTTGCGCCACACGCCCTAATCCCTCACGGGCGATATATTCGTCTAATTGCCACACATAACGGGTTGGTGCGAGGCAATAACAAATATGAATCGTCCCTGCCTCATACCGTACCCCATGACAAAACCCACTTTTATTGCTCAGGAGCAAATCATAGCCTTTTAATTTGAGTCCACCCCATGCAATCGGATAAATAGGCAGGTATGGCTGATGTTTGGTGTGGATTTTGGGGAGTTTATCCATCCATAGTGGGCGAATATCCCACTTTTTATAAAATTCGGGCATGATGTCGGGCGCATATAGGCTGGTATAAACGGGGCTATTGGGGAACATTTCTACTAAATCGGCTAAAACATCTTCTGCCCCGCCAATTTGATTGAGCCAATCGTGAATGAGGGCGAGTTTCATGCCTTACCCCGCCCAATGAATAAACCTGTATGCTTATAAATGACGAAAGCGCCATCTTTGGCGATGATGTCGCGCACTGTTTGGGCGAATTTTTCGACATGCTCAGATGTGATAATTGGCAATGCCAGCGATAAAAAATAATCTACCATCGGCTCAACTTCTGTCACATGTAAGCTATCTTCATATAAGTGCATTTCGATTTGGTTAAATGATTGGCTTAATTGTTCCATGCCATTTTCAAGACCAAAAGCATGACCAATAATATTTTTTTGCAAATTATCGTCTAATAAAATAGATTGGATGAGATAATGATATTCTCGCATGTGTTCTTTGCCCAATGTTGCCGCCAAAATCACACCATTCGGTTTTAATACACGCCGAATCTCGGCAATTGCTTTTTGGCGGTCTGGGACATGATAGAGCATAAAATTGGCGAATACCGCATCGAAGGATTCATCTGGGTAGGGGATAGCTTGCACATCAATCTCACGGTATTCTGGCTCAAAAGGCACACCATCTAATTTTTTCTTGGCATCATTCAAAATACCCATCGCAAAATCAGATAGGGTGACATCCCAACCTACTGGCACACGGTCTTTACAAACTGACCACATTTCACCACTACCACTCCCCACTTCTAAAATGCTGGCTTGGGCGGGGATTTGGGCTAGGGCGTGGTCAAAAAACCAATGATATACCCCTTGCGGATTGGTGCTAAATTGCTTATGGAGGCGAATCCGTGCGTCTAAATTTTCTGCATTACTATATTGTGCCTTTTTGAGATAACTCGGGTCGCTAAAATTCCGCATGGCTAAAAATCCCTCCAAATTTAATTGTGCAAATGAGGTGAACCTGTGTTGCCACTCGCCTCTTTAATGGGGCGATAATAGCGCCGATGAATAGGCAAAACCCCTAATTCTTGGATAAGTTCAAGATGTAATTTTGTGCCATAACCTTTATGTTGACCAAACCGATAATGCGGGTAAATTTCATCGAGTTTGACCATCATTTCATCACGCCATGTCTTGGCAAGGACGCTGGCGGCGGCGATGCTGAGTGATAATTTGTCTCCGCTTGTGATAGATTGATACGGGAAACCTAAATCACCTTTGAGTAAGCCATCGGTGAGCAAATAATCGGGCTTAAAGGTCGGAAAACGCGCCATCAAATCTGCGAGTGCGGTTTGGAGTGCCAATTTTGTAGCGGGGTTAATGCCCATGCTATCAATTTGTTGGCTGTTTGATGTGCCAATTCCCCACGCCAACGCGACTTCTTTGATTTTTGTCACGAGCCGTTTGCGACTGAGCGGGGTCATTTCTTTGCTATCGCGCACACCAGCGAGTTCGAGTGTGAGGGTTTCATCTGACCAATCCAATGGCAAGGCAACTGCGCCGACAACCACATCCCCCGCCCAAGCACCACGCCCTGCTTCATCTATGCCAACGATGAAGCGATATTCGGGGTATTTTTCGCGCTCAATGGTTAATCCTGCCGTTTTAGGCTTGCGTTTTTTCACCGTAAACCCCTTTTTTCCAATTGCGACGGACTTTGAGTGTTTCCATCACCATTTTATAAGAATCGCCCATCGGCTTAATTTTGGATTGTGCTTTGTAGTACCATGTGATAGGGACTTCGATGATTTTATAACCGTGTTTTTGGGCGATGAATAGCAATTCCACATCAAATGCCCATCCATTGATGGTTTGGAGTGGAAAGATTTTTTCTGCGACTTCGCGCCTAAAACACTTAAACCCGCACTGAGTATCATTTAAGCCACGTACCGCCAACACTTTGACGATGAAATTAAAAACACGTCCCATAATATGACGCATTTCAGGCTCACCAATACGCTTTGCACCCTTTGCCTCGCGTGAGGCGATAGCGATGTCATAACTTTCGACATTGGGGGGCAAAAATTTGACCACTTCTTCTATTGGCATAGATAAATCGGCATCGCAGATGAACAAATAGTCTCCGCGTGCAATTTTCATCCCTGCCTTAACTGCCGCACCTTTTCCTTGTGTGGTCTCTGTGATGACACGGATGTAATCAAACTCCGCCGCAGTTGCTTCGGCAATTTGCAGGGTGTTATCGGTGCTATTGTTGTTGACGATAATCACCTCAATGGCATACGGTTGGGTTGCCACGAATGTAGTGATTTGTTTTAAGCTATTTGGAAGCCTATCTGGGGCGGCTTCGTTATATGCGGGAACGACAATCGAAAGTAATGGGGTGTGCGCGTTCAAGTCTCATTTCTCCGTTTTGGTGAGCATTGCCTCTAGTGCCTCTATACTGATGACACGCCCTTTTTGGATGGCAATGCGCTTTTTTCGCAATTTGGGGAGCGCCAAAATCCCCGCTAAAATGCCTCGCAATTTTGCGCGTGCGGCTTTTCCGCGCCAAGCTCGTAAAGCAGACCACGCACCGCGCCATTGATTTTTGATGATTACCCAACGATATTTGCGCCATAATGGGGTCGGGTAATTTTTGACCAAGACGAAAATTGCGTTGCGTCCATCATAAAAACTAGCGGTAACACCACCGCCTGTCGCTGATAAATGATGGTACACGATAGCGCGGGGTGTGTAAAGGCAACGCCATCCAGCCAATTGCGCTCGCCATCCCAAATCAACATCTTCTAGCGAAAAAAAGAAATCATCATCTAATAACCCAATCTCGTCGAGCATTGTCCGACGATAGGCAGATGACCCGCCACATGCGCTAAGACATATTCTTCGCGGTCATATTGTCCATTATCTTTTTCCCATACCCCCCGATTGCCTGCCCGCCCATCTACCGTAAAAAAATCGCCTGTGGTATGGATATGGTCACGCTTCTCGAATAGGAGCATTTTGCTGGCAATTGTGCCAACATCCAGATAACGGTCAAATGCCTCAACGATTGCCTCAACCCAATGCGTATCTACTTCGGTATCATTGTTCAATAGCGAAATAATATCCCCTTTGGCGACTTTCATCCCCGCATTGCACGCCCCTGTGAAGCCACTGTTATAGCCAATATCAATCAAAATCACTTCTGGGTAATTTTGGCGGATGAAATCTTGTGAGCCATCGGTAGAGGCATTATCGGCGATAATCACCTCAATATGGGGATATGTTTGGGCGCGGAGGGCATTCAAGCACACCTCTAAAAATTTTAGCCCGTTCCAATTGGGGATGACCACCGAAAATAAGGGTATATCGCTCATTTGAGTAATCCCTCTTTCAATAAAAATGCGTCTACGGCTTCATGCCAATGGCGCATGGTGATGCCCAAAAATTCCCCGTTGTTGTTATTGAGGCTGGCATAAGTCGGTGGGGTAGAGGGGCGCACCCATTCTTTTGAGATAATCGGCGTGATGGGTGTATCTGCAAAACCCGCTTTATCCAAGACATAACGGGCAAATTGATAGCGCGAGGCACTTCCACGATTGACCATGTGATAAATACCATACCGTTGAGTTTGGATAAGTTTGACGATGGCATCGGCTAAATCATCATTATAAGTGGGGTTTGCCACTTCATCTGTCACCACACGCAATTGTTTGCCTGCATTAACGGCGTTCAAAATGCTGTGAATAAAATTTTTTCCGCCATGTGCAAATAACCATGCTGTCCGCACGATATAATGACGCGGGTTGGCGCTCATCACCATGCGTTCTGCCGTCCATTTGCTATAGGCATACGGATTAACAGGGTGGGTTAGGTCATATTCATTATACGGGTTGGGCGATTTGCCATCGAACACTTCATTGGTGCTGATATGCAAAATATCTGTGCCAATAGTTGCACAAACGAGGGCAACATTCCCCGCGCCATAACCATTAATTTGTAGGGCTTTTTGCGGGTCTTTTGCACACCCATCCACATCTGTCCAAGCGGCACAATTGATGACGAGCTGAGGTTTATGGTCGTTGATGTAGGTACGGGTG
The DNA here is from genome assembly GCA_937942935.1 of uncultured Chloroflexota bacterium. GTDB lineage: Bacteria > Chloroflexota > Anaerolineae > Aggregatilineales > Phototrophicaceae. Next base: position 8,805 of record CALDGT010000562.1, read on the forward strand.
GCATCGAAATCAGTGATGTCGAGTTCATCTACATCCACCCCGACCACAGCATAGTGTGACGTGTTCGCAAAATTGGCGACTACACGACTGCCCAATTTTCCTTTTGCACCAATAACAAGAATAGACTGTATCAAGTTAATTGCATCCTTTGATTAAGGTAAAATTCACATGGTCATCGGTTTCTAATACTACCGCATCGGGCATTTTGAGACAATTCCATACCTCAAACGGGGTGATGCTGGGTATCACATGCGCGATAAATAAACTGATGACTGTACCATGTGTTACCACGGCGATATTATCATGCCGATGTTTGCGCCATGCACCCAACAACCCAACATGAAAACGGGCGCGGGCTTGGGTAGCTGTTTCTTCGCCATAGACTAATTTTTCTGGATTCTCAAAAAAATGTTTTAATTTGGCAATAAATTGAGCATGGTCATTATCATAAGGCTCATTGGCACGTTGATGCTCATGCAGGTCATCTACAATTTGAAAAGGTATTTTTAGGACATTCGTTAATGTGAGTGCTGTCTCTAGGGCTTTTGGTTCTGGGCTAGAAAAAATATGCTGTGGGTGATGTTGTTTGAGGGTGAGTGCAAAGGTTTGTGTTGCTTTTTGCCCTTCTTCAGAGAGTAACCATGTGTTAGCAGGTTTCTCTGGTATGATGATAGGTAGGGCGTGTTTAATTAAAATGAGTTTGGGCATTAATGCGTCCCCCTATAAAATAAAGGATAGTGACCAAAACAATCATAAAGCTATTTCGCCATAACTCATAGTGTAGGTTACAATAGATGTAACCACAAGCAACCAATTGGGAGTGATGATGACGCAACCAATCGCAATCGGAACAGATACTCATTCTAAGACCAATATCGAAAATCCGCGCTTGCTTTTAGTCATGCGTGGGGCATGGTCAATTTTTATGTTGGTACATCTGGTCATTTTTGCGTTTTCAATTCCCTACTTTTTATTTGCGCCAGACCGCGCTTTTCATACCAATCATCCTTGGTTTTATATCTTTATTGATGTATTCACGGTGGGCGGGTTTTTATTGGTTGGCAGTTTTATTGTGGTACGGCGGTCAGATAATTGGATGGTGTTATATTCTGTTTG
>CALDGT010000563.1 GCA_937942935.1 uncultured Chloroflexota bacterium
AAATGTGCGCCCGTTCAATTTCATCGCATACGCGCACACAACGGGTACATAAAATGCACCGATTATGGTCAATCGCAAACCGATAATGCGAGGCATCTACCTTTTTGGCAGGGTACAAATTCTCAAGGCTATTATAATTCATGCCCAATTTATTCGCTAACCATTGCAATTCACAGTGACCATTCACCACGCATACCGCGCATACATGATTGCCTTCTGCGAATAGCATTTCGAGGATGAGCCGCCGATACCCTTGTAGCCGTTCTGTATTGGTGCGGACGACCATCCCCTCTTGTGGAAATGTCGCGCACGCCGCCACCGGATTGGGGTTGCCATCAATCTCGACCACGCATAACCGACACGCGCCCACAAAGGATAATCCTTCTAAGAAGCATAATGTGGGGATGAATATCCCGCGTTCCCGCGCCACTTGCAAAATACTCTGGTCATCAGAGGCGCTCACATCTATACCATCAATTTTGAATGTTTTCGTCATCGTGCGCCCTCCAGTTCTAACATGCGGGCTTCATATTCGTGCCTAAAGAATCGTAATGTACTCACCACCGCATTCGGGGATGATTGCCCCAAACCACATAAGCTGGTGTATTTGACCATATCGCATAGGCGCTCTAATAATTCAATATCTTGTGGTGTGCCTTCGTGCTTGCTAAATTTGGTCAGGATATGGTGCATTTGTACCGTCCCGACCCGACACGGAATACATTTTCCGCACGATTCGGACATACAAAATTCCATGAAGAAACGGGCGACATCCACCATAGAGGAGGTGTCATCCATCACAATCATCCCACCAGACCCCATGACGCTCGATAATGCCTTGAGCGATTCATAATCTACTGGCACATCGAGATGCTCGGCAGGGATACACCCGCCCGATGGACCGCCTGTTTGGACAGCCTTAAAATCGTGTCCATCTGGGATTCCACCGCCAATTTCATAAATAATATCGCGTAGGCTAATGCCCATCGGCACTTCAATGAGTCCGATATTATTTATTTTGCCCGATAATGCAAATACCTTTGTGCCTTTGCTCCGCCCTACCCCAATAGATGCAAACCAATTTGCACCATTGCGGATAATTGGCGTGATATTAGCGAATGTCTCTACGTTATTAATCAGGGTCGGATGTCCCCATAACCCACTCTCGGCGGGATACGGCGGACGTGGGCGTGGTGTGCCTCTGCCACCCTCAATAGATGCGAGGAGTGCGGTTTCTTCGCCACACACAAATGCCCCTGCGCCCAAGCGGACTTCAACATTAAATGTGAATGGGGTGTTGCAAATATTATTCCCCAACAAACCTGCTTTTTCGGCTTGGCGGATGGCTTTATTAATCCGTTGTACCGCGAGGGGATACTCTGCCCGCACATACACATATCCTTGTGTCGCGCCAACGGCATAGGCGGCAATCGCCATCCCTTCAAGTACCCGATGCGGGTCACTTTCCATGACATTTCTATCCATAAAGGCACCGGGGTCGCCTTCATCCCCGTTGCAAACGACATATTTCACGGGGTTGGGTGTTTTTGCGACGGTACTCCACTTTAACCCCGTCGGATACCCCGCCCCGCCCCGTCGACGTAAACCACTATTCGTAATTTCTGCAATAACATCATTCGGTGACATATCATGAAGCACTTTGGCAAGCGCCTGATAGCCATCGTGTCCGACATAACTTTCTAGGTGTTCGGGGTCAACAATGCCCGAATTTTCATTCACAATTTTAATTTGACGAGTAAAAAATGGGGCTTTGGTATCACATACGAGGCGTTCTACAGGCTTCTTTGTGCCTAAGCTGTCTATAATTTCGTGTGCATCTTCTGGTGTCACTTTTTCGTACATCACATCCGATGGGTCTGTGGTCACAAGCGGTCCGTTGCCACACAATCCCATACATCCCACACCCATCACCAAACAATGATGTTTGCCTTTTTGGGTGGCATGATGTTCGAGGGCATCTTTTACGGCTTCACTGCCAATAGATAAACACCCTGTCGCCACACAAACCCGCACCCGATGCACATATTGGGCTTCGCGGGCTTGTTCGTGCTGTGCCATATTATTCAGTTCTTCAATGTCCATCTTTGATTAGCTCCTCCACTTTGGCAATCACATTTTCTTCTGTCAGGCGGGGGGCGACCACATTATCAATCACACCCGCAGGCGCTAACCCACATGAGCCGATGCACCGCGCTGTCATCAGTGATAACGCGCCGTCCTCGGTTGTCTGACCTTCTGCAACATGAAAATGCTCACTGAGTGCCTCTAAAATTTGGGCGCTTCCTTTGATATAACACGCTGTCCCCAAACACACCACACAGGTATGCTTGCCACCGGGTTTGAGTGTGAAGAAATGATAAAATGTGGCGACGCCATAAGCCTTGCTAAAGGGGACATGCAACGCCGTTGCCACATAGCGCAACGCCGCCTCGTCCAAATAACCAAAAGATTGTTGTACAGTATTGAGTGTTTCGATAAGTCCGCGGGGCATGTAACCATGTCGGCGCATGGTTGCATTCACAATACGCCACCGCTTATCATCACTTGGGGGGTCTATTGATGGTGCTTGTGTTCTCATGTTCACCTCTGTGTTTGTATGAGATGGCTTCTAATTAGATTGTGCAACATTTCACAGACAAAAACAGGTGATGAAAAGCACATTTCGGGCGCAAAATGTCATGAGATGAAAAAATTTATACCCTGTCATAGGGCGGATATACGAGGCTAAAACCTCTAATCCGCCCGTATACACTTAAAAATTTCCGTGAGTGGTACGGGACGATTAGCACAAAGCGCGTATATCGCCCCTATATCACTCGTTTGCATATTTTTTGACCTATTCCATCAAATGGGCTATAGGGACACATCCACATATCATCACGGCATTTCTACCGCGCCGATGTCACATTTTTCTCCTTGTGGGCGGGTTGTGCCGATTTGGTCATTTTCTGGTTCACAGGGTGCATCAATCGCATCCAGCGCGGGGCTATCGGGCAAAAGTGGCACAAATTTACCATTAAATTCCCCCAACAGTAGGTCATTCATGACCACCGAATCACCACAAGCATGATTGGCGAGGTTGGTATCATCTGCCAAAATCGGGCTTAATCCGCCACATTGTCCCTCTTCGCCTGTGATAATGCTATCAGATACGGTGGTTGTCCCGTAACTATAAATCGCACCCATGCCACCAGAATCGGTATTATTCACAAAGGTGCTATGGGTAATCGTCACAATGGTATTTTGCCCAAAGGTATACACCGCGCCCCCGCGGTCATTGGCACTATTTTCGACAAAGGTGCTATTGGTGATATTGAGGATGTCGTTGTTATAAATCGCGCCTGCTTGGGTGTAACTGTTATTCTGATAAAAAGTGCTATCAAAAATAGCGACTTCGCCCTGTGTGTTATAAATTGCACCCACAAATGAGGCAGAGTTCCCCCTGAATGTACTCCCAAAAACGGTCACTGCACCATCATTCATGTTATAAAGCACACCACCATCCGATTCGACTGTGTTATCAGAAAATTCGCTAGTGGTGATAGTGAGTGTCCCGTTATCATTCACAAGCGCCCCACCATCAAATGCCTGATTTTCAAAAAAGAGGCTATCTTGAATGGTGGCTACCCCACCACCAAAGTTATATACCACCCCACCAGAAAATTCTGCCTCATTATCAAAAGCGGTACTCTCTGAAACGGTCAGATTGCCAATATTAAAAATTGCACCGCCATAACTGGCAAAGTTATTCAAAAAGGTGGTGTTGGTGATAGTGATATTACTCCCCTCTGCATTAAAAATTGCACCAGCGAGCGATTGT
>CALDGT010000564.1 GCA_937942935.1 uncultured Chloroflexota bacterium
CTCGCATATCCTCCGCAAACGTCGTAACAAAGATTTTATTCAACTGAGCGAAATCAATTTTCACTTGGGCGAAAAACAATTTGACCGCTTGCTCGAAGAAACACCCAAACAAAATCAGGAATATCTTTCAGATGAAAAGTTAAAAGAGGGTGTTTATCCGTTAGCACCTGCGGGTGAAGATACCCCTGTGAGCGCAATGCAAGGTGTTGCATTGAATATTGCGCGGGTGTTGGGCAATTTGCCAGTGATGTATGACCAACGGATACGCTAAACTGTAACCAACTTTTAACTTCACCATAACGCAAATACAGCAAACTGTTGCATAATAGTATGTTACATTTTTATTTTCATACTTAAAGGATGTAACAGCATGTCAAATGAACGCCCAATTATCCTTTTTACCAATGATGACGGCATCAAATCTCCCGGTTTATGGGCGGCTGTTCGCGCCTTTCAGGGGTTGGGCGATTTATTAGTCGTTGCGCCACGTTTGCAACAATCGGGCATGGGGCGCAGTTTGCCCAATACCAGCGAAGGACGTATCCTCGTCTATGAGACCGATGAACCCAATGTCACGGCTTATTCTGTAGATGGCACACCCGCCCAATCTGTCCAACATGGCATATTAGAAATCGCACCACGACTTCCCTCTCTGGTGGTATCGGGTATTAACTATGGCGATAATTTGGGGAATGGTGTCACCATTTCTGGGACAGTTGGCGCGGCAATTGAGGCGGCAAGTTTTGGGATTCGCGCTTTAGCTCTCTCGCAACAAACCCCTCACGATTTGCATCTCTCCTATTCCAATGATGTGGATTTTAGCATCCCTGCTCATTTTGCGCGGATGTTTGGCAAGTGGCTACTCGAAAACGAAGCCATCCCCGATGATATTGATATGCTCAAAATTGATGTGCCGATGGGTGCAACCCTCGAAACTGCTTGGAAAGTGACTCGCCTCAGTCGTCGGCGTGTCTATTGGCCCACCCGTCCAGAACGCGCTAGTATTAAAGATATTGGGCGCATGGGGTATAAATATGATACCGACGCATCGCAAGCCGAACCCGATTCGGATGTATATGTGATGTTGCATGAAAAATTAGTCTCGGTCACGCCGATGAGTTTGGATATGACCTCGCGCACCGACCCCTTTCGGCTTCACCAATTTTTGACAGGGAAGAAAAAGTACGGCAAGCGCGGTTAATCCTTACCACCCGCGATATTTAAATAACACGGTATGCACTCCCGCGCTCACATAAACAGCGCGAAACATGACATCGGCACGGTAAATCGGCACATCTGCCCCATTTACTTGTGCCGACCAACCCGCGTAATACGCATCGGTTAGCATCACATATCCCGCCGTATCCGTTTCGATAGTCATCTCAATTTGCGTATCGGTATAACGGGTGATGGTCACACGCCCCGTCCCTCCCCCATCTAACTGAGGCAATGCACCGTCATGATTGAGTGTGATGGTCGTGCGCGGGTCAAAATTTTCATCACGCATGGCAGAGAGGGCTTGTTCTGTGCCATCCCATGTATCGGGGAAGGCTAAAACATCATAGACCATAAAGGCGCGGGGCATCACATCTATATTTTCATAAATTTTGATGTCTGCCGAATAAACTCGTGTCCAGCCTTGCGGGTGAATTTGCAAAAAGTCACCTGTGCGCGTATCTACCAATGTCACCGCGCTAATGATGATATTATCGCCCTGTGGGGTGATGGATGAAACATTGGCGAAATCTGCTAATGAATACAATGCCAACTCATATAGGCTCGTTTGGTCTGGGGTGATAATTTGCGTGGGCAAAATAGTATTTGTTGACTCATTCACAGCTAATTCAAGTGGCTCGCATAATCCGCCACACTGAAATAATATCTGCACCGCATCAGCAGAAAATTCATACGGCGCGTTCCAGACAATTCCTGTTGGGCGCTTGAATTGTGTATCAAAAAATATCCCCTCATGCACCACATCATACACCTTATCGGTGAGTAAATATCGTGTGTTGGTCAAATCGAGCCAACGGTCAGGGGGGATACACGCCCCGCCACACTGTGGAAGTGCCAAATTTTCGCGCAAGCGCCCATCTACCGTCCGCAATGCGCCTTCTGGCAATAATAAGGATGTGAACGCCGTATAATTGGCTGTCGGCAACACCCCGCCATCAAATCCGTCTATGGTGGGGATGCCCCATATTAACGGTAAATTTGACCCAACCACCTCTTTCAATTTGGTGGCAGTAAAGGCATAAGTTTGCGCTTGGTCAGATAACCCCATATTCCCCCAACGTGCTTGGAGTGAGGCTTTATCACCGGGGTCAAAATAAACCGCGCTGATAGATAAAAAGCGGTCTGCTGGTGTGCTGGTCTGATATGCCCGCAATTGGTTGATGGCGAATCGGGTTTCATGATACGCATTCGGGTCAGTCAGGTCTTGATGGGGCAAGTGCAATCCCGCAAAAAAGAGTTCAAGGATGAGGGAAATAGCAAGCAACCTCACTCCTAAATCCCCTCTCCATACTAGAGAGAGGGCTTTAGAATTACGATTCTCCCCCTTCTCCATTGTAGAGAAGGGGGTCGGGGGGATGAGGTTCGTCATTATCCCTATCACAACCGCCACACCCCACCCGACCCATGTAATGCTGGTGGGCAAAGCAGACCCAACCACAGGTTCACTGGCGCGGTCTGCAAATTGTGACCCAATCATCAACCCCCCACACAGGATGATAAATATCCCAAGCGCCAAAATCCGCCTGCGCCCCGCGAGAGGATTCGTCATAACGGTTTGAACACCCAATCCGATGAGCATTGCACCTGCCAATGCAAATAAAGCCAACCATCTGGCAGGCACACGAAATAAATTAAATCCGGGGAGTTCTGCCAACACCGAATAATAGAGGGGGTTAAATCTGCCGAGTGCCAGTAAAAATCCGATTAATCCCAAGCCTAACCAAACCCATTTGCGCCTATCTGATGCGAAACCGCCCATGATACCAAATGCCAAGCCGATAACACCGACATAAGCGACATATTCCCCAAACGGTTGACCATCATAACTCGGTAATAATCCACGCCCAATCATAAATGGGTCAAGTGAAAATGCGGTGGCTTGTTGCGGATTCAATCCCCCACCCCGATTTGATTGCGAAATGAGTGCTTGTGTGGGGATGAGTTGGGGTAATGAAAAGGTGATAGCGATGAGGACGGCAGTGATTAAACCAGCTATTAAGCCAAATTTCTGCTTGATAATCGCCCCTATTCCCCGTGTTTTAGCCCTCTCTCCACCCTGTGGGGATGGGGTAAAAAGCACCATTATCCCCAATCCGACACCTGTGATGAATACCGTTTGAGTGTGTCCAGATAAGAGTTGTAACGCCCAACCTATCCCCAACAATACCCAATAACGGCGCTTGTGCATCGCCAAATGGGTGAATAAAAATAACCACGGCATCCATGATAATCCCTGTAGCTGGTTAATCTGCTCCACATGCGAGCCAATATATCCGCCCAAACCAAAGACAGCCCCCGCTATCAATGCAGGCAATGCCGATAATTCCATTGTTTGACGCGCCAAAATCATCGCACCGATTACCGCCCAAAAGACATGTATTAAAATCGAAATGCGAATGGCATCTGGCGGGGATTGATAAATGGTGAGCCAATTGGGAGGGTAAAATGTCCCTAATTGTGAATTAGCGAGGAGCGGTGCGCCCATGAATATATCGGATGTCCATAGGGGTAATTCACCCGTCTGTAAATGAGCATCGCGCACCGCCCAATACGGATAAAAATATGCGTAGGTATCCCCTCTAGCGAGGATGTGGTCAGTGAATGCCAACCGAGAGAAAAAAAGCAAGACCAATAACCCCGCTAAGGGGATGACCATCCGCAACTGTTTCAAATGTCACCTCATGTTAAAATCAATTCGCGTTCCCGATAGGGACGATATAATTCTACCCATTCTTGGTCATCATGGGCGATAAATTCTTCTGCTTTTTGCACTAAATCTTTATTCCCAATAAATAGTGGCGCACGTTGATGTAAATTGTGTGGTTGAATATCGGCTATCCGCCCAATACCATCGGATGCCGCCCCGCCTGCTTGTTCGGCGATGAATGCGAGGGCTTGCAATTCGACCATCAAGCGCAATTTTCCGTATGGGGTGGTTTTTTCGCGGGTATCGGGTGGATACACATACACCCCACCTCGCAATAAATTGCGATGAAAATCGGAGACCAGCGAACCGATATACCGATGTTGCAATGGTTTGCGCCCTTCGCCATAAATCCCTTGTAACCATTTCACATAACGGCGCACACCCGGATACCAATATTTTTCGTTGCCATGATTCACACTGTAATAGGTGGCTTGCTCTGGGATGCGAATATCGGGATGACTGAGGAAAAATTCCCCTACGCCATTTTCGAGTGTGAAACCATGCACACCCTGCCCTGTGGTATAGACCATCATCGTGCTAGACCCATACACAATATATCCTGCCGCCGCCAATTCTGCACCTTTTTGCAAAAAATCTTCCATCGTGCCATGTGTACCAGATGACACTTTACGGAATATCGAAAAAATTGTGCCAATCGAGACATTCACATCAATATTCGATGAACCATCAAGTGGGTCATATAACAAGACATATTTGCCTGTGTCATAGGTGGGCGGGATGGTGAGGATGTCATCATGTTCTTCAGATGCCATCGCGCATAAACGCCCTGTGTGGTCATTGATTTTATAGATGATGTCATCGGCGAACAAATCGAGTTTTTGTTGGCGTTCCCCATAGCTATTGGTTGTTGTGCTTGCGCCCAAAATATCGGTCAAACCTGCCCTGTTTGTCTCACGGGAGATGATTTTTGCGGCAAGTGCGAGGTCATACAACAAACTGGTGAATGTACCTGTGGCATCGGGGTGATACTTTTGTTGGTCAAGTAAATGCCGTTCAATGGTGACAATTTTGCTTTTGCCCATGTGTCTAAATAATCCTTTCTAACAAATTTAATTTTAGTGTGTGAAAAATAGTGCAATTTCTATTGGGGATGATTGTATCGCTAACGAGAGGTTACGAAAAGGGGATATACCCCTCTCATAAATTATCTATTGGTAGGTTTTCTGACAAATATTCGCATTATCATCATACGGAATGATTTGATGATGAAATTCGGGTCATCTTCGCCACGTATCCAAACGGTTTTGACCAGCCACGCATCTTTGCCTTCTTCTGGCACAGGTTTGGCAATGACATGCAATTTGCGCTTTTCACCTTTGCGGTCTACTTGTTTGATAAATTCTGTATCGCCATCTTCTTCTATTTGGCGGTCATCGGGTTTGCTGAGTGCGGTTTGTACCAACGATTGCGATATTTTCCGCAAAAACATGCGCTCACGGGCATGGTCAGTCAGGATTATTTTTTTCATGTATTGTCCTTACAAAGTCAGAAAATTTTTTGTGATTGTATCATGAAAATCGCTCCCCTGTGTGTATGATATAATAACCGCGTTTTTGATTGCTATGCTAAGGATTCATCCATGCGCCGACTCATCAATCACCTGCCCGTTATCGCCCTATTCTTTATACTGCCCCTCATCTTGTTTTTTCAACAAACCATCGGCGGAAAAACGCTCCTCCCCACCGATAACTTGTATCAATATGAGCCGTATGCGACTTATCGGGATGAATTGGGCGTGCCAGAAATTCCGCACAATGCGCTCCTCTCTGACCTTGTGCTACAAAATGTGCATTGGAAAAATTTCATCCGCCAAAGCCTGAGCGAAGGTGAAATTCCGCTATGGAATCCGCATCAATTGTCAGGCGTGCCATTTTTGGCGGCGGGGCAACAATCTGCCTTTTATCCGTTGGGGATTTTGTATTATGTTTTGCCACTCGCATCGGCGTATGGCTGGTTTATGGTGGTCAATTTGGGCTTGGCGGGCGCGTTGATGTATGGCTACACGCTGAATGTGGGCATCAATCGGTTGGGTGGGATGGTAGCAGGCATCACCTATCAACTATGCGGATTTTTCATCGCTAGTGCGGTGCATCCGATGATAATTGGTGCGGCGGTGTGGTTGCCCCTTATTTTATGGATGGTCGAATGGATTATCAACAAAAAATTACTCGTCAATAAACCCGCCAGCCCGTTATATGTCGTGATTGGCGGGGTGGCGATTGCCTTCAACATTTTCGCGGGGCATATCGAAATGACACTTTATACCCTGCTCATCGTGGGATATTACAGCGCGGGCAGGTTGCTTTATGAGTGGCTACGCGGAAAACGCCGAGAGGCACTCATCAGCGCGGGCTGGTTGATGGCGATGGCAGGTTTGGGGATTGGCTTGGGCGCGATTCAACTCATCCCCCACTACGATTTTGTAAAAACCAATTGGCGGGCTGAACGAGCGAGTTTAGATACCGTGTTGGGATATGCTCATCCCATGCGTGATATGTTGTCATTCCTCATGCCAAACTTTTTTGGCAATCCTGCCCATCATGGCTATGTGGATATATTCACGGGGCAAAGCATCACCCAATTCACCAATTTGGCAGGTAATCCCATCACCACCATTGATTGGGGTATGAAAAATTATGTCGAAGGTGCGCTATATGTGGGTATCTTCCCCCTCATTTTGGCGGGGATTGCACTGGTGGATATGATCCGCAATCGGCGCAAAGAATCCCCACCGCATCGGCTGATGGCGATCATTTTGGGTGTGATTGCGCTCACCTTCATGTTTGGATTGCCGACCTATGCCCTCATTTTTGCGCTACCCGGATTTAATCAACTGAATACCCCGTTTCGGTGGGTATATGCGTTCAGTTTTTGCATCGCACTACTGGCAGGATTCGGCATGATGACCCTCAGCCAAGCCACCAATAAAAAAGGGTATCGGCGCTTTGGCGGGATATTACTCTTTTTCGGCGGATTGCTATTCGCAGGTGTCGGTGTGGGTAGATTCGCCTTTGCTACGATTGAACCGCTATTAACCCGTCTCATCACCTCGCTCGAAAAAGCCGATGGCGCGTTTAGTTCTGCGAGCATGTTTTTGAGTTATCAAGCACCCAATTTGTTGATATTCGGCGGGATGCTCATCATATCAGGCGCAGTTTTATTCTTCATCCCCACAGAAAAAACGCGGGCGCGGATAGTTTGGGGAACGGTTGCCATCGGCATGATTGCGCTGGATTTGCTCATCGCGTCATGGGGATTTAACCCTGCCAGTGACCCCAAATGGGGCGAATTTACCCCGCCATCTATCCAATTTTTGACCGATAAACAAGCAACTGGTGAGATTTTTCGATTCACCACACTCGAAAATCATGAAGGTCATGCGTCCTTATTCCGCGCCAATATCACATGGGGGTATGGTCTGGATGATGTGCGCGGATACGAAAGCATCATCTCCTCGCAATATGTGGCGTATATGCGCGAAACGAATCCGCAATACGAACTCGATTTTAATCGGGTGGCGGGGTTGTATTACTATCAACTGAATAACAACGAAATTGATTGGGCGCGGGTGAATTTGCTCAATGTGAAATATATCATCACCCATGCAGATTATCCTATACCATCCCAACCTGTAGGGACGGCATACATGCCGTCCTTCACCGAAATTTATGCCGATGAATCAGTGCGGATTTATGAAAATCCAGATGCCCTGTCCCGCACCTTTTTGGTGGATGACATCACCGAATTGCCGACCATCGAAACCGTGCAACCTGTCGCTATCAGCACCGATACAGGGCGCGAAAAATTTGTGGATGTGACCATCACCGATGATACATGGTTAGTCATCAGCGAAACGTATGCCGATGGTTGGCGGGCGTTCATCCGTCCACAAGGCGCAGGTGATGACCAAGAAAAACCGTTCCCTGTAGAATTGGTATATGGCAATTTTCAGGGAATACAATTGGATTCTGACCAAATCGGCGCCTTATTCCCCGACACAGAAAATTTCACCCTGCGGATTGTCTATAGCCCAACTAGCTTTCAGGTGGGTTTATTTGGCAGTGTGATGAGCGCGGGCATGGTCATGTTCCTCACAGGGGTGTGGATTTGGGGCGCGATGACAGGCAGTAGCAAAGCCGATGAGGGTAGCACCTTCAACCGTGTAGCACGCAATAGTATCGCGCCAATTTTGCTCAATTTGTTCAATCGGGGCATAGATTTCGCGTTTGCCTTTGTCATGTTGCGCGTTTTGGGTCCCGAACAAGCGGGGATTTATTCGTATGCGGTGGTGGTATTTGTCTGGTTTGATATTTTTTCTAATTTTGGGCTGGATTTATTTCTCATCCGCGAAGCATCGCGCCAACGGGAACGGGCAGGATATTTGTTCATCAATACCAGTATGATTCGGGCAATCTTGGTCGTGGCGGGTATTCCCCTGCTCATCGGATTTTTATTCATCCGCCAAGCGACAGTCACCCCACAATTGAATGCTGACGCGCTGTGGGCGATGGGCTTACTCTATGTCGGACTCGCGCCCGCCAGCATCAGCAAAGGACTCACATCCTTATATTATGCGTTTGAACGGGCAGAATATCCCGCCGCGGTTGCCACCATTGCTACATTGAATAAGGCGGTGTTTGGGGTGATTGCTTTGTTATTGGGATATGGCATTATCGGCTTGGCGGGGGTCAGTATCGGCATCAATATCGTGACATTAGGCATTTTATGGCTCGGCAGTCGCCAATTCTTGCGCGGTCAGACAATCCCTCCCCGCCCCGATACCAAACTCATGGGCGGGATGATGCGCCAAAGCTACCCATTGATGTTTAATCACCTGCTGGCGACCATCTTTTTTCAGATTGATATTATTTTGCTTGAAGCCATCAAAGGGGCGCGGTTGGTTGGGCAATATAGTGTGGCATATCGTTGGATGATGGCGTTGAATGTCATTCCTGCCTTTTTCACACAAGCCTTATTGCCGATTATGTCGCGTCAAGCGCAATCGGATAAAGATGCGCTCAAACGCACCTATTCACTGGGAGTCAAATTATTATTTATGCTGGCTGTGCCATTAGCGGTGATATTCACCATGCTCGCAGACCCCCTCACATTATTGCTCGGTGGTGCGGAGTATATGCCTGTGGGGGCAATCACCCTGCAAATTATGATATGGAGCATCCCGATTGGGTGGATAAATAGCCTCACCCAATACGCCCTCATCGCGGTAGATTTGCAAAAACGGATTACAGGCGCGTTTGTGGTGGCAGTGAGTTTTAATATCATCACCAACTTGATATTCATCCCACAATACAGTTATCAGGCGGCGGCAATCACCACCATTTTGAGCGAGGCTGTGTTGCTTGTACCATTTGGATTATTGTTGCAGACGGCGCTCGGACGACTAAACTGGGTGGATATGGTGTGGCGGAGCATTTTCATGGGTGCTGTGATGTTGGCGGTGATGCTCGGATTGTCGGGCATATCATCGCTTGTGGCATTAGTCGTGAGTATCATGGTTTATGTGGGCGGGATGGCGCTATTGCGCCCCTTCAATGCCGATGAACGGCAAATGCTCGCGCCGATTACACGGCGTTTCGGTCGCAAATCGGTGTAGAAACCATAATTTACACTTTGCCAACATCTGTTTACCAATAATTTACTGACATGGTTAACTTTCCTTACATTTACACGCCATAGTAGAGACATAGACAAATTTACAAACGCATGAGCGTAAAGGAGTAACACCATGAACAAGAAATTTGCAATCGTTGGGATTTTATTGGTCTTTGTACTCAGTTTGATGGTTGGCGCAGTGAGCGCACAACAAGGTGGCGGTGGTGGACGTGGTGGCGATAATCGCCCACCAATGGGTGACGATTTGCGCGATGTGGTGCAACTTGTGGCAGATGCGACAGGGCTTGACCCACAAGATTTGATGCAACAACTCCGTGACGGGGCAATTTTAGCCGACCTCATCACCGCTAATGGTGGCGATGTAAACACGGTCATTGCAGAAGCACTCGCACTGGTGACAGAAAAAACCAACCAAGCCGTGACCGATGGCAAAATCACCCAAGAACGTGCCGATGAAATTTTGGCGAATGCCGAAACACGTCTTACCGATTTGGTCAATAACCCTGTTCAACTCGGTGGCGAAAATCGCCCACAATTGGGTGGTGAAATCCGTGAAGTGATTGATTTGGTCGCCGAACAAACAGGCTTAGATGCACAAGAATTGTTACAACAACTGCGTGATGGCGCAACACTCGCCGACATCATCACCGAAAATGGTGGCGATGTGGATGGTATCATCGCAATCTTAATCGGTTTAATCACAGAAAAGACCAACCAAGCCGTGACCGATGGCAAAATCACACAAGAACGCGCTGATGAAATTTTGGCGAATGCAGAAACACGCACCACCAATTTGTTCAATAACCCCATCCCACAAGATGGTCGTGGTAATCGCCCACAATTTGAAGGTGTATTCATTGATGCACTCATCGAATCGGGGCTAACACACGAAGAAATTCGCGCTCAATTAGAAGGTGGTGCAACACTCCGCCAAGTATTGACTGATGCGAGTTTGGATGTGGATGCGCTCACTGCCGAAGTTTTGGCAAATGCACAAACCCGTCTGGATGAACAAGTGGCAAATGACGAGATTAGTGCCGAAGATGCGGCGACTCGGCTGGTCGAATTAGAAACCCGTATCAATGAATTGCTCGATGCAACCCGCCCTGCACGTCCCGCACGCCAACAAGATGTCTAATTGATAACGCCGTCTCCAATCAAAAAAAATGCCCCGTGATGGGGCATTTTCATTTATTTGGCTGGCTCAATTTTTTATAAAATACCACTGTCGCTTCATAGGGTCCAGCACTACTTAGGGCGTATTCGGGGATTATCCCCGCTTGGGTATATCCAGAGCGCAAATATAATCCTTGTGCCAGACTACCTTCTACCGTATCTAAGACCAGCAACCATTTATCTAGGTCATGCGCTTT
>CALDGT010000565.1 GCA_937942935.1 uncultured Chloroflexota bacterium
GTAGGACTATAGGGATGTATGATATGTTCATGAGTATCTTTGTATGGATTAGCTAATAACTGAAATGAAAATAATCATCTACAGAATTTGAGAACCACACTATAGCATGAAATTCTTGGTAATGCAATTATGCTGAGGCTGTATTTAGAAGATAAAGAGGGGTTTTGAGGGATATTATTTTTAGATATATGAGGCTTTATGCCTCATATATCTAAAAAATTGATTTTATTGTTTCATGAACCCACGTAATACGGTTTGCAAAATTCCACCATTACGATAGTATTCCACATCAATTGGGGTATCTAACCGTGCAGTGACGGTGAAGGTAGTCACTTTGCCATCTTTTGCGGTGGCGCGGACAGTCAATTCTTGTTTCGGTTGGATATTATCGTCCAAACCGATGATGTCAAATGTTTCATGACCTGTCAAACCAAGCGATTGCCAATTTTCACCATTCTTAAAGACCATCGGCAAAACACCCATCATCACCAAATTGCTACGGTGAATGCGCTCAAAACTTTCTGCGATAACACCTTTCACGCCGAGTAAGAATGTGCCTTTTGCCGCCCAGTCACGACTGCTCCCCATGCCGTAATCTTTGCCCGCCAAAATAACCAGAGGGGTTTTATCGGCTTGATATTTCATCGAGGCGTCATAAATAGACATGGTTTCGCCTGTGGGCAAATAATAAGTGATATTGCCTTCGCTATTTGGCACAAGCATATTGCGTAAGCGCACATTGGCAAATGTACCGCGTGTCATCACGCGGTCGTTTCCACGCCGTGTCCCATAGGTATTAAAGTCGCGTTTGGTCACACCTTTATTGATGAGATATTGCCCCGCAGGACTTTTTTCTGCAATATCACCCGCAGGTGAAATGTGGTCTGTAGTTACAGAATCGGCAAAGAGTGCCAATGCGCGTGCGTTGGCAATGGGTTGGATGGGGCTAGATTCGAGCGACATATCTACAAAGAAGGGGGGTTCTTGGATGTAAGTGCTGTCATCACTCCAATTATATACAGGGGTGTCTGTGCTTGGGATTTCGTTCCACATCGGATTGCCATTATACACATTGCCATATTGCTTTTTGAACATTTCTGGCGAGAGTGAACTTTGGACAACTTCCATCACTTCATCTTGAGAAGCCCAAATCTCGCGCAAGAAAACGGGTTTGCCGTCTTTATCTGTGCCGATGGGTTCTGTTTCCCAATCAATGTCTACCGTCCCCGCGAGGGCATATGCGACAACCAGTGGGGGAGAGGCGAGATAATTGGCGCGGACATCGGGGTTAATGCGTCCCGCAAAGTTACGATTCCCGCTCAACACAGCGGCGGCGACTAAATCCCCTTCATGAATGGCATTCGATACATTTTCGGGCATGGGTCCGCTATTGCCGATGCAAGTGGTACACCCATAACCAACCGTATGGAATCCGATTTGCTCTAAGAATGGGGTTAAGCCTGCTTTATCCAAATATTCTGTGACGACTTTAGAACCGGGTGCGAGGCTGGTCTTGACGTATGGTTTGCGTGTCAAACCACGTTCAACCGCTTTTTTAGCGAGCAAACCTGCGGCAATCATCACAGAGGGGTTGCTGGTGTTGGTGCAACTGGTGATAGCGGCAATGGTAACTGCGCCGTGTGTAATTTCGGTGCTATGCCCATTATCTTTGACCAACCCTTTGGCATTGAGTTTTTCCTCTGGCAAGGCAAACCCTTGTGGACCCAGTGGTGCAGTCAACACTTTTTTGAAGTGGCTTTTCATTTCGCGCAATAACACACGGTCTTGTGGACGTTGTGGACCCGCCATGCTTGGTTCAATGGTGCTGAGGTCAAGCTCAAGTGTGTCATTGAAGATGGGGTCTGGTGTGTTATCGGTGCGGAATAACCCTTGTTCTTTATGATAGGCTTCGACCCATTT
>CALDGT010000566.1 GCA_937942935.1 uncultured Chloroflexota bacterium
GTATATGAATTATTTGACCATTTTGATGTGCCATTGGTGAAAGGTGATGATAAAAATGATGCGACCAACTAGGAGCATGGGCGGATTGGGACGTAGTACAGGTGGGATGACGGGGGGCATGGGCGCACGCCTGATGATGGGGATAGCGATGGCTGTCTTTGCGTTCATCACCTATTTAGGGTCACAAGAATATAACCCTGTGACTGGAGAAAACCAATATGTGAGCCTGACATCGCAACAAGAAATTGCACTAGGGTTGCAATCTGCACCTCAGATGATTCAGGAATTTGGTGGATTATATCATGACCAAGAGGTGCAAAATGCGATAGATGAGATTGGTTGGCAGTTAGTGAACAATAGTGTTGCATCTGGGACAAACTGGCGCTTTGAATTTCATGTCCTCGCAGATTCTAACACCATTAATGCTTTTGCTTTACCCGGTGGACAAATTTTTATTACTGTGGCATTGCTTTCTCGTTTAGAGACAGCAGACCAAGTGGCGGGCGTTTTGGCGCACGAAATTGTGCATGTTTTGGCACGACATGGCGCACAACGAATTGCGAAAAGTGATTTAACCAATGGCTTAGTTGGGGCGGTAGGGGTTGCATCGGGTGATGCGTCTGCCGCGCAAACTGCCGCCATGATTGGGCAATTGGTGAATATGCAATATGGGCGCGATGATGAATTAGAATCGGATAGAATCGGTGTTTGTTTGATGATTGATGCGGGTTATGACCCTCAAGAAATGGTGAGCGTGATGCAAGTTTTGGCAGAAGCCAGTAGTGGCAACCGTCAACCAGAATTTTTTAGTACACATCCAAATCCAGAAAATCGGATTGAATCTATTCAACGGGCGATTGCCAATGCTTCTGAGCAATGTCCGCGCTAAATTATTTGAAGCAATCCCCTACAGCCATTTCGCTGTAGGGGGGTATATGAGGTTATTGTTGAATTTCTTCGTTGATGGCGATAATCACTTCATAATCTGAATTTTCGCTTAATTCTACGATTGGGGTTGCATAGAGGACATATTCACCATCTTCTGGGATAGTATAGGTGAAGAAGGAATTGAAGTTGCCAGCACTATCATCGTCCTCGATAAAGGTCTCTGTTTGTGCAGGGTCACTGAGATAGATATACATATCTAGCGAACCAGATAATGCGCCACCATATACGTTCAATATATCGCCTGCTTTTAAGAATAGACGATATTCTGCGATATCGTTGGTATCATCCATCACGCCGATATACCGTTCTGTCCCCGATATTTGGACAGGTGGCTCGAAATAAGTGGCATCCCATGCTTCGGTATCTCTGCTAATCCAATTATTTGAGCCTTCGGTTACAGTAATATGCCAGTCGCTAAATTGACAAGGTTCATCATCTTTTTTGCGAATGAGGCTGAGTACCATCAAATAAGCATCGTCATATGAACTTAAATCGACTGTACCAGATGCCCCCACATAAAAGACATCTGCTTGTGCGCCACGAATACCCACAATTGCCATATATAAGTTATCCCCTGTTAGGGTATATTGATACATGCCCAAGTCGGTGATGCGTAGATAATCAATGCCTAATTCTTGAATACCATCTCTGCGCGGTGTATATTTGCCAATGCCGTTAATTAGCCCTTCAATATAGACCCGATACATAGATTCTGATGATAATGTGTAAGAGCGCAATAAATTTCGCACGCCTCCACGGAATATCACATTAGAAGCATCTGTCCCGATAGATTCAAATGCCAAATAAAATGTCTCCATGCCTTCATAATCGGCACGATACCTCCAGACAACATCATGTAAAAAGTCTGCGCCATGGTCTTTGACGATTGAATCAATGAGCAACCATTCCCCATAAATACGGAGGCTGTTATCTGGGTTGCTGTATCCCAAACATAAATCGGGATAATAGATATAATCATCTATATAAGACATCGCATCCTGATTTTGAGGGAATACTTGTGTTTCCATCCATGTCGCACCGGCTTCATCTAATTCTCGAAAGGCATCTCCGACATCATAGGTAAATTGGATATTATGATGTACCTCATGAGCGATGGTGGTTTTCATGAAACCGATAGGGTCGGCGGAATACGAAAAATCGTTGTTAATTTCTAAATGCCCATATGCCGCATATTGCTCAACTTCTGGCGAAAGTGGATTGTCTCCGATGATATGGTTAGGGACAGCAAAGCCAGCAAAACCTTCTTCGAGACTATAAATATACAAATCGAATCGTTCATCGCCACCCTCACCACAATCGGGCGGTGTCATGGGCCATCCCATGCCATCTACTTGAATGTCTAACGATTCTTCTAGGGTATCGGCGGCAATTTGTGCCATTTCATCGGTAACAGCATCTATACCGTCTGTGGTATAGTGAACCACAAAACGGGCTGTGCCAATGCGTTTTTCTGTTCCACTCAGTGTCGGGCGTGCGCTCAGTTCTGTTCGTGTTCTGCAATAATCGGGAGGTGGTTCGACACTTGGAACGCCATCGCAATTACCCGATAATGTGACTACATCCGACCGTACCCACCCTCCAGAAAAGGTGCGCCACCATACAAATCCATCTGCCCCAGCCCGTTGACCCGTTACCATGATAGGTTCACCAGCAAAAAGCAAATCTAAGCGCGGGTAATCTATCCCGGGACCGCCACGAGTATTGATATTTTCGATTCCGCTTGGTGTTGCAAAACATTCATCTCCTTGTGCAAAGATGAGGTGAGGATGTGCAAATTGAAATAGTCCTACCCCAACAAGCAATAGAACAAAAGATAAAATTTTCATCAGAATAAACCTTTATAGTGATAAGCGCCAATCTATTTAGACTATAATAGACTTTATCAGATTGTGCAATTTGTTTTATAAAAGGCGATTTATGACCACTCCAGAAGCTCGCGCAAACCAATTACGACAACTTTTGAATGAACATAGCCACCGTTATTATATCTTAAATGCACCCACCATCAGCGATGCAGAATTTGATAAACTGTATCATGAATTAGTTGCACTTGAAGCTGAATATCCCAATTTAATTACACCCGATTCACCCACCCAACGAGCAGGTAGCGACCTCACCGAAGATTTTCCTAAAGTCGAACACCCTGCGCCGATTTTGAGTTTGGCAAATGGATTTGATGAATCCGATTTGACCGCATGGGAAGAACGCACCCTCAAATTATTGCCAACAGGCACACAACTCGCTTATATGCTAGAACCCAAGTTAGATGGCTTGACGGTTGTGATTCATTATGAAAATGGGGTGTTGGTCAAAGCCGCCACACGCGGAAATGGTAGGGTGGGGGATGATGTGACCGCCAATGTCCGCACGATTAAAACGGTCCCGTTGCGGATTCCTGCGACTGGTCAAATGTCCCCACCCCGTTATTTGGTGGTGCGGGGCGAGATTTTATTTCTCAAGCATGATTTTTTGGCACTCAATGAACGCCAACGCGAGGCGGGTTTACCTCTATATGTGAATGCACGGAATACAGCCTCTGGCACACTCAAACAAAAAGATTCGCGCATTACGGCTTCTCGTCCATTGATTTGCTATTTATATGATATTGTCGAGATGAGCGCAGATGATATAAATGGCAACCCGATTCAATTGCCCACCCAACAAAAAATGTTGGATTATATGCGGGATATGGGATTTTTTATCCCACCAGAATCCCACTTGTATCCCACGCTTTCCCACATTATCCAACAGATTCCCACATGGGTTAAAAAGCGGGATATGTTGGATTTTGAAATAGATGGGTTGGTTATAAAAGTAAATGACCGCAAAATTTATGCCGAATTGGGTATTGTGGGCAAAGACCCACGCGGGGCAATTGCTTATAAATTCCCCGCAGAAGAAGCCACAACCACCTTACGTGATGTGATAGCCAATGTTGGGCGCACAGGCAAATTGACCCCAACCGCATCGCTAGAACCTGTTTTTGTGGGTGGGGTGACGGTGAGCAATGCTACTATGCACAATTATAAGTTCATCAGCGAGTTAGATGTGCGTTTAGGAGATAAAGTGATTATCAAACGGTCTGGTGATGTTATTCCGTATGTCATCGGACCCGTCATTGAGGCGCGTGATGGGTCTGAACAGCCTATTTTACCCCCCACACATTGCCCAATCTGTAACACTCCC
>CALDGT010000567.1 GCA_937942935.1 uncultured Chloroflexota bacterium
CAGAAGAGACAACCCGTCAGGTGTTGGCTTATTTGGCACAACAAGTAGACCAAACCAGCGATGCAAAAAATGCTTTGGAATTACTGGTCAACAAAGAAGTAGTGCCACAAGTGAGCGGGTTAGCCAGTGTCGCTAATGTGAGCATTAGCGGTGGTCAAGAACTGCCTCAAGAATTAGGCACAGAATCAACAACTACCACCCCTGCCTCTGAAGCAACTCCAGAAAGTTTGCTCTTGCGGTTATCACCAAAGGTCTGGGATGTCATTTCGTCTCGGTTCAATTTGGGTGAATTAAATGAAGAAACAGTTCAAGCGGTTAGCAGTGTGGCATTCACCATCCCAACAACTGCCCCCGCCCTCCCCGAAAATTGGTCTTTGACCGTAGACGGCGCAAACACAAATTTCAAAACTGCCGATGACCTTTTAGAAAGCGCAACATTAACAACTTCTATCGCCCGTGTCATCAACAATTTTTATACTGATGGACGCATCGTGAGCGCCCTTAGCCAAACCGATGACCTCACGCTTGATGATGTCCAACGCATGTTAGAAATTGCCCCTAGCATGGCAACCTATTTCAGTGGCGAACAATTGGTAGCACTCCCCGCAGATATTCGGGATTTGCTCATCGCTAATGGCGCAGTCGTAGATGGATTTGCACAAGAAGGATTGGCTACACTGCAATTGAGTGAAGCCCTCACAGGTGAAGCACCCATCCCAACCCCTGTAGACTTGCCAAGCCAATGGCAAATTCCATACCCACAACTGATTACATTCAGTTTTGCCGATTTGCCATTGGTCGTGTATAGCATTTCTAGCACGGGCGACATTGTTATCGAAACTAGCGAAAACACCACCCCAACCGAAACCCCTGTCGCAGAAAATCCTTTCGCAGACCCCAATTCACCTGCCCTACCGCCACTTTGGGCGATTGTCGCAGGTCAATTTAGTCAACAAGCGGGGGTCACACTCGAATTCGCCAACGCCGCCGATTTGCTCAATCCAGCCATTCCAAACGGCGGCTTCCCAGAATTGATGAATACTGCAATCGAATTGCCCCAAGTCGGTGATGCTCTTAAACCTTTATTGACGAGTATCTCGGTTGATGTGGCAAATTATTTGCTCGAAAAACAACCCGACTTCTTCAATCGGATGAATTTCGCTGTATTGAGCGCCTTATCTGATGATGTGAAAGCGATTGAATCTATCGCAGACACCCTCGCCTATAAATCTGTCCCTGCGCTCCCCAACTCATGGGGGACATTGGCTTCGCAATCTCAATTTGCAACCAGCCCACTCGTGAATGGTGCAGATGTGGTGCGTTTGGGTGATGGCAAAGCCTCTGCCGTATTGAACCAAATTTATGACACCATCAATGAAGCCTATCCAGAATATGCGCGTCGCCTGTTCAATACCCTTTCTCCAGAATTGGTGCAATATTGGTCAACCGAAGAAGCCGATTTCTATAGCGCCGTCAATAAGGGCATTTTAGAAGAACTGAATCCCGCGACATTAGAAGTTATCAGCGCCGATGAAGCCTTCAGTGCTGTTTATGACGCCGATGCCACAACCGAACTCATCGCCGTTTCAACAGCTAATATGCCTACGGTGGTCGAAAACAATATCGAACAAGGTCCAGACCTCAACCCAGAATGGGAAACTTTTGCGAATTTCTGTGGTGTGCCATTAGACCGCGCAGATAACCTCATCTTCCCAACAACAGTCACATTGAGCGCATCTTGCGGTGGATTGCCCATCAATAATGCCAGCGACCTCATTAATAGTTTTTATGGGAGCGCACAAGGGGCAAACCTCGCAAAAGGAATTCTTGGCAATATGCCAGAAGAAGCGTTCCGCTTTGTGTTGGAACAAGAAGCAACTGCGTTTGATACTTTAATTGGGCGTGCATTGAATGATTTGCCAGCAAATTTGCTCGCATTATTACCAGAGGATGTTCAAGCGCGTGCTAACGAAATCGAATTTGTACCCGCTACACAAGTGACCCGCACCAGTGGGAATCCAAGTTTGTTTGTGACCATTTCTAAGGGGCGCGATTCTAATACCGTGACCACCTTCAAAGAAGTGGAAGCCATCATGGAAGAATTGGATGCCGACAATGAATCTATCGCCATTAGCATTGTATTTGAACAATCTACCATCGTTGAAGAATCTATCAATGGTGTGGCACGCGATGGGGCATTAGGGGCGCTTTTTGCCATCATCATCATCCTCATCTTCTTAGGTGGTTCAGAATGGAGCATGGGTGGTCGTAAAATTGTCGGGGCGCTCATCAGCATCGGCTCTGTGGCATTGTTCATTGGTATCATCGCACTAGGGTTGAATGGTGCTAACAATGATTGGGGTCAAGCATTTAGTGATGCAGACCCTGTGTTGCGTGTATTGTTCATTCTTGGCTTTTTCACGGGATTATTTATTATATTCTCTCGTGGGTCATTACCCAGACCATCATGGCGCACCACAATGGTTATCGCCGTGAGTATCCCCCTCTCAATTATGATTGCGCTGGTCGGCATGAAATGGGTTTCACCTGTTTTGCGTGATGTTTTCTTGCCACTCGCCGAAAATGAAGGGGCATTACAAGGGTTATTCAAGTTCATCATTAATCTGTTCCCCGCCGAACTCACACTCAACATCATGACCCTTTCTGGTTTGACTGTTGCGGTTGGGCGTGTGGTAGATGACTCTATCGTGGTACTTGAAAATGTCTTTAACAACCTTAAACATGGCGAAAGCAAAAAAGATGCCATCATTCACGGCACAAAAGAAGTATCATCTGCCATTTTCATCGCAACGCTTATCGCGCTGGTGGTATTCCTGCCACTCGGTTTGACTGGTGGTGTGATTGGTGCATTCTTTATGCCATTTGGTTTGGCGGTAACATATGCCTTGATTGGCTCGTTCACCGTGGCAGTCACCGTTATCCCTGTCTTGGCATTCTTCCTCATTGGACCAAACGACACCCCCGATGAAAGTCAAGAATTCTGGCTGTCTAAATACTATACCCCCATCTTGAAATGGGCATTAGGCAGTCCTATCAATAAATTTATCGTGGTTAGTTTCGCCATTTTGTCTATTGCTTTGGCTGGCTATTTGTTCAGTCAACGTCCATTCGCCTTCATCCCAGATTTTGGCGAACAACAAATCACAATTGCGGTCAGGCTCGATGCTACGACCAAAATTTTAGAGACAAATACCTTAGTCGCAGAATTTGAGCAATATCTCGCCACACAAAGCCCATTACCTGCCGAAGTGGTCAAAAATGTTCAAGTGACTGTTGGTGGTGGTGGGGCAAGTTTCGCATCATTGATTGGCGGTAATAGCGTCAACGAAAATCAAGCCAACATCTCCATTTTGCTCGATTTACAACCGGGTGAAGCCGATGCGTATTTGGATGATATTCGTACCAATGCAGAACGTATCTTTGGTGGCTCAGAATTTGTGACTGTCTCGGCTGGTTCTGCTTCTAGTGGCGGATTTGGAGGCTTAGAATTAGTGGTCTCTGGCTCACCAGAAGAGTTGGCGGCGCTGAATCCACTCATTATCGAAACGATGAATAACATAGAGGGTATTACAAATGTTACCAGCAACTTTGTAGACCCCGCTACCAGTAATGGTGCATCGGCGACCTATATTCGTGTCAACCAACAAACCGCATTTTCTTATGAGGGTGAGTTAGAGACAGAAGATACCATCGGTGTACAACAAAAAGCGGTAGATGCCATTAAAGCCTTGCCAGAAGTGGCAAATAATCCAAATATCAGTGTAAGCCGTGGTTTCCAAAGCGAATTACAAGCAGAAGGATTCGTGAGTTTGTTCTCTGCGATGGGTCTGGCAATCCTCATCATGATTGTTGTACTCATCTTTAGCGAAAAATCACTGGTCTATTGGTTGGCGATTATCTTCGCAATTGTGGTCGCGCCAGTCGGTGCGGCAATCGGTCTTACCCTTGCAGACCGTGTGTTGGGCATCCCCGCGTTAACAGGGACACTCATGCTGTTCGGCTTGGTAATCGCAACCGCAGTCGTGCTTCTTGACCGTGTACGCGCCAACTTGCGTGAAGGCAAAGAAATTAAAGAAGCCCTCGTTGAAGCAGGTGGACGGCGCTTGCGCCCCATTTTGATGACCTCGTTAACCACTATCATCGGGTTAATTCCGTTGGCTGTTGGGTTATCTGATGGCGCAATCATCGCCGCAGAATTGGGTATCGTGGTTATCGGTGGTGTCATCAGTAGCACCTTGCTGACCCTCATCGTTACCCCTGTGATGTTCAGTTTACTCCACCCATTGCACAAAATTTTCTCTATCCGTCGTGGAAAAAACGTATAACATAACAGTAGATTGAGTCACAACAAAAACAGGGTGCAAGTTGCACCCTGTTTTTATAATCATATCTACAGGTTTTTAGTGCTGGTAAGTGCTGGTATACCCCTAAACCCCTCTAAAATAGGCAATATCACGCCCCATTTTTAATCAAATCGAGTCTATCACCCACAATCGCAAAGGCTTGCAATGCGCGGTCTAAATGTTCCTTTTTGTGAGTAGACATATAACTCGTGCGGAGCAAACTATGATTCGGTGGGACAGCAGGTGGAATCACAGGGTTGGTATATGCCCCTTCATGAATGAGGGCGTGCCAAGCGAGGGCAGTCCGATAATCATCACCAATCATCACAGGGACAATCGCGGAATTGCTGGGACCGGTGTCATACCCTAATTTTTTAAGTCCTTCGCGCATATAATCGGCATTTTTCCAGACTTGCTCAACCCGTTCTGGCTCATTTTCGATAATATCCAATGCCGCCATGACCGCCATCACATTAGGCGCAGGCAATGCCGCAGAGAAAATCATCGTGCGGGCGCGGTGTTGAATATAATGCACGACTTCTTCGCTCCCCGCAATGAACCCACCAATAGATGCAAAACTCTTGCTAAATGTCCCCATGATGAGGTCAACTTCTTCTGTCAGGTTAAAGTGTGCGGCAGTCCCACGACCTTTACCCGTCACACCAATACCATGTGCATCATCTACCAAAATACGCGCACCATATTTTTTGCAGATGGCGACAATTTCGGGCAAACGGGCGACATCACCACCCATGCTATACACACCATCCACAACTACCAATTTGCCAGCATCTTCTGGCAATTCTTTGAGGATTTTTTCGAGGTTATCCATATCATCATGACGGAAGCGTTTCATCTCCCCAAACGACAAGCGACACCCATCCACAATACACGCATGAGCATCTTTATCAATGATGACATAATCGCCTTTGCCGACCAAAGCCGAAATCACGCCCAAATTGGTCTGATACCCTGTCGAAAAGACCAACGCCGCTTCTTTGCCAACAAATTTTGCCAAACGACGGTCTAATTCGAGGTGCAATTCGAGTGTGCCATTCAAAAAGCGCGACCCCGTAACACTCGTCCCAAATCGTTTGACACCTTCGATTGCCGCTTCGCGCACACGCGGGTCCATGGTCAAGCCCAAGTAATTATTTGAACCAATCATCACCACTTCTTT
>CALDGT010000568.1 GCA_937942935.1 uncultured Chloroflexota bacterium
TGCTAGTCGGTGTTTCGGTTGCAGTTGGAGTAAAAGTAATCGTTGGCTGATTAAGCGCAATAAAAGTCGCCGTCTCCGAATAACCGGATTTCACAGATTCATAAGTATTGCGCTCGTTCAATTGACGACCAAACGCATTGACGACTTGTGCGCCAGACCAAATAATTACACCAATCAACACTAGCGGGACAATCCGAAATGTAATTGCCCGAAAAAACCAACCTAACGCAGACATGACAATACGCATAATAAATCTCCAACCTCATTTTAGGTTTTTAGCGGAGTTAGTTTATCCCAAGTAAACCAGAATGAGTAGGTTCATTCAAAAATCGTAGGGATAGCGCATGTTCCATTTTCTGCTATATTTCCTCGATTATCCACCACAACCAGCCGAATCCAATAAATCCCTGCTGGATATTGTGTGGGGTCTATTTCTGCCAAAATATCGGCATAAATGACTTGCTGTGACGCGGCTACGCGCTGATAGATGAGGGCGCTATCTGAACGAATCTCGACTCGATATAACCCAAAGTTGGGGAGTGTTGCTGTGCCGATAATTTGAAATGATTCGGTTAATCGTTGATTGGGTTGTGGGAATGTGATTTGAACAGATGGGTTCAAGCACCCTTCGACTGATAAATAAATTGGTGGTAATGATGTAAGGGCTGGTGTAGGCGTAACATCAGGCATATTTGTGGGTATGATAGTCAGCGTAGAAGTCGCCGTTGGCGGGATTTTTGTATTTGTTGGCGAAATAGGGGTAATAGTCGGGGCAGTCGTTGATGTTGCCGCTAGCAGTGTGGCTGTATTGGTAGGGCGAGTAGTCGCGGTTGGCGGAGCTACTGTATTGGTAGGTGATGATAACGGTGTATTTGTTATACGTGGGGTTGCAGTTGGAATAATAAATGTGTTCGTTGGTGTCGGTGACTGTGTGGGTGTGCGTGTTGGGATGGATGCAAAGGCAGTCAATGTCGCTAACGCCGATGATTGTAATGCCGAAAGTGTTGGTGTGATATTTATACGAGGCGTTGCCGTTATATCTACCGATTGAGATGTCAATTCAATTGATGTGGATGTAGGGACGAGTGTTCTCGTGATAGGAGACTCAGCCATGCTCGCCGTTGTAGGGGTTTGGGAAGATATACCAGCATCTGGTGTGGGGGCAGATAGGGCAATGACACCAATAACTGCCAATATAATACCCCCCAAAACCAAAATCGCTGTTAGTAATTCATTTCTGATATTACGAGTCATGCCCATTTCCCTTTATGGCTAGTGGATTATGGATGGGAAGCAGAAAACTAAAACTACTGCCAACATTTGGACGAGATTCGACCCATAATTGTCCACCTTGTGCTTCAATGAGTGCTTTTGCGACAGATAGACCAACACCTGTATCTCCTAAACCACTGATAAGTGGATTTTTTGCCTTGTATTTACGCGCAAACACGCGCGGAATATCTTCCTCGCTAATGCCACCGCCTTTATCCTCAATAGTGACGAGCAGACAATCGGTTTTATCTTCGCCGTTAATGCTGGCAAATCTTTTGCTGGCACGAATACCAATTTGGCTATTCGGTGGAGAGACTAGAAATGCATTATTGAGCAATTGCAAAAAGACTTGCTCAATTGCATCTTTATCAGCTTCAATATCGGGGATGTTATCGTGAACATTTAAGTTCACAGTGAGTCCTTTTTCTCTAAAATGAAGTGAGCGATTCGTGATAATGTCTTCTATCAAATTAGGGACACTAATCGGCGCAGGGCTAAATGATAAATGACCTGTATCCAGTTCTGTGATTTGAATCAGATCATCCAACATCAGCCCCAAGCGATTAACATTGGTTGCCACCCGTTGCAAAAATTTCCGTTGCATTTCGCCCAAAATACCCGATGCCTCGCTGAGGAGCAAATCCACATATCCCGTAATAGAGGTCATTGGGGTGCGTAGTTCTTGTACCAGTGCGAGGAGTAAATCGGCATTATCTGTGGCATACTTACTAACACTTTGCGCCATATCATCAGGTGAAGATGACTCAGACAATGGGAGTGGTTGATTATTACGGAGCGCCCGTAACTCCTTTGCATAAGCATCTGTTTGTGATTGTAGTTGTGCCCATTTCGCTTTGAATACCTTGAGATTTTGCCTCACTGCATCAAATTCTGCACGGATGTTATCACGTTGACGAATAGCGACTTCACGATCATTTGCCAAATTTTGCAATTCTGCTTGTAGTGTTTGAATGATAGTATCGCGCTCATGTTCGTGTTCATGCAGATTTTTAAGACGTTCTCGTTCTGCCAAAAGTGTTGCAAAATTCGTCTGTAGTGTGATATTTTGACTTTGCAATTCAGACCGTTGGTCGGTCAATTGAGAGACCAACTTCACCAAGCCATCGGCACCTTGCTCAACACCAATTTCACTTAATTGCTCGTTCACACCATTCAGGCGTAACTCTAGGCTATCACGTTCCTTGATGAGGTTATCGCGCTCTATAATCATGCGATCTATCATCTCTTTGAAATCGGATGGCATCATTAAGCGGTCATTAGCTCGTAGTTCATCTAATTGCACTTGCAAAGCCACTTTCTGAGCCTCTAGGCTGACTTTTTCGTGCTTTAGGTTTTCGACATAATCTTTATATCGGCTTTCATCTGGCGTGTTCAATGCCGCATGTAAAGCGACTTCGGCTTGTTGTAATTGATGGAGTAGGTTATCTCGCTCTTGGCGGAGTGTTTCGTTGGTGATATTTAATGCTAACATCCGTTGAGAAACGCTCAATGCTTCTTGGCTATCCCCTAATTCATCTGAGACACGTTTTTGCTCTTTATTGACTGCTGATTTGAGATTATCTATTTGCGTGGTGAGCTGTGCAATTTGCTTGCGGGCTTGTTCCAATTCTGCTTGTGCGTTTTGCTTTACTTTATTTTCAGCCTCATTTACAGGTTGCATCGTTAAGGCACGACTCACCATTTGTTGAATCGCATTTTCCTCTGCTATCATTTTGGCATCTTGTGCCACATACGCCAATTGGAGAAGATTAGCGGCGATAACCGCAATTCCTTTGAGCAAACTCTCTTCTGCTTTTGTCAACTCTCGCCCAGTATAGGGTAGGGCAACAACCAAAACCGATACAACTTGATTATCTTTAGTGAGGGGTTGAAAGTAAGCAGGTCCCATCGCTTCAATATCAAAGCGGGCATACAAATCGTGTAATTCATCTTGATTTCGGTCTGGTAATAATGGACGCTGTGCGCGACGTTCTACACTATTCACCAAGGTCGGTTGTTGATTAAGATTCACCGACATACCCGATGATTCTCGCTCAAAAATGCGGTCATAAACCATAATCACATCAGCATAATTCGCATCCTTAAAGCGTAGTAATCCAGCTACATCCACCTTAATCATATCTATCACAGCTTTTAGAATGGCATTAGGTAAGGTAGATGATGAGCTATCGAGCATAATCCCCAATGCCCGCAATAACTGAACCGATTCGCGCCCCGCAGGAGACATCGCAGGGAGTTCAGATACTACTGCGACAGGAGGCGGGGGGGGGATAGTTAGAGATGTCGT
>CALDGT010000569.1 GCA_937942935.1 uncultured Chloroflexota bacterium
GGGACGTTTGTTTGGTTGATGAATCGTTCATTCTGAGTTATCCTTTCATACACAGATGTTGTGGGCATACTTGGCGGTAGACCACAACACCTGTAGATACAAAGAGCGCGGATGCACAGGTTCGTTATTGGTTAACGATAATGTGCAAACGCGCTTTTGGATTCATGCGGACGGTGTGTGCAAACCCACTGAGGCGATTTGATTCTGGTGCGATGTATTTAATCCGCACGTCAATACGCGGGGAGCGTGGGCTTGGTTTTTCCATTGCAACCACTTCAAAATGGCAATTGGGGAAATCGTGACATTCGATGGGGACTACTACGCGGATATGAGGGTCTTGGAATAAACCTTGCTCCATCACATCTACGGCGGTCATTTTCATGCGGACGGATGTAGCCAGATGGCGCGGTAGGTCTTTATCGGGGGCGGTAGCATCATAATACACCCCATAGTTCTCAACATCCGATTCATGCCAGCGTGGTTTTTTGGTGATAACTTTTTGTTTCATGGTTCTTCTCTCCATTTGAACATCTAACAACATTATAACTCATGTTCCGAATTTGTGTAGCATTTATTGGAACTATTTTTCGTATGTGTCTTGTTGGTATTATGTTCGAGTTTAGTTAACCATATATTACACCATCCTTACGGGCGCGGGGAGATGCCCAAAATGTGAGTATGAGATTAGTAGGGTAAGCGTAGGGCGCGGACTGAAACTGTATTCCCGACGCTCGCCCTACCCTAGCTATACACATCATGCAGTGTTTTGTTGTATGATGTGTATGTAGGTATTTTATAGGGATATTTGTATTTTGTCAATGATTGTTTACTTTGTAAATACAGGTTGACAAAATAATGTTTATGGCAGTACAATTGTTCATAAAGAAAGGCGATATATGTCAGACGAAAAACTATCACACAACAAACAAACACGGATAAGCCCTAAAAGCATTGCGCTTTTACGTGTTTTTGCTGGGGAACGGCAGTTCGAGACCACAAAAAAATATACTGATGACTCGGCGTTGCAAGAGTTATTTAGGATTTACCGACCTGATATATTAGAGAAGGTCGAGACTATTCTGAAAAAGGGGGAGTAAGTTCGTATTAAGTAATATATTTCTATTGATACCTACAAGCATTTCAAATATTAGGGTTAACAATAGGAGGCACAAAATGAAAATGGCACGTTATATGTTGGTCGTATTGGTGGTGGGGCTAATTTTTGGTGGGGTTGGCATTGTGGCACAGGAAGATAATCTGGATACTGACGTTAACGTGTGTACACAAGAAAATTATGTTGAATTGCAAACGCATTTGATAGGGATTGTCAATTTGTTTGCTGATATTGTGACTAACAATCCTACAGAAGTTTCGATGCAAATTAATCAGGCACTTGCTACTTTTTATCATTACTGTTCATGGCCGTTTACCAGTGAAGCAAACCCTACGGGTATTCTTGGTCCGTTGGTGCTTGATGGTGAATTATATCAAGTTACCTTTGTTGTAACAGATGCGAAAGAGTACGATTTGACCACTCTTACAATTGTTGTCTTAGAGGATACATGTGGTTATCTCAGTGCATCATTTCTAGGTACAAATACCGTGGTTGAATTGTTCGAGGTAAACCCTTCATTTGATGAAGATTCTAATTGTACGATTATGGTTGAAATTGATAGCTCTGCCCAATGGGAACTATCATTTGCCAAACTCAAATAGGAGTATGATATGAACCAGCCGACAGAGTTACCAGAATTAGACGCATTTAACAGCCAGATTCAAGCATGGGCGACTGCACTTGCGAAGGCGATTTACCCGCCTGTTATGGCAATCGTAGATAAGCTCGCCGTATTGGTGGATGCAGTGAACGCGCAAGGCGGGTATTTTACGGATGATGGAACGGAGGTCGGCTGGTTTGAATATCAGGAATATCAGAAACATAAGGTGCAAAATGAGATTGCCCAATTGCGGGCAGAGTTGAATGAGGACTAACCCATGAGTGAAGGTCAACGGATTGCCCGACAAACAGCGACACCCGTCGTAGAAGCGATGGTGGCGCTCCTCGCCCCGCATTGCGATTGGATTTCACCCGGTGGAAGCTATCGGCGCGAGAAACCCGATATTGGTGATGTGGAAGTGGTGGCGATTGCCAAACCCACGCTCCTCGCCCACATGGACGAGCTGGTGCGGGATGGGGTGATTGCCAAGAAAGAATACACCAACGAAAAGACGGGTAAGAAGTCGTATCGGTGGGGGGAGAAATATCGGGCATTCGTTTTCACTCATGGCGGGGCAACCATCAAATTTGATTTGTTCCTGTGTGATATGGGGAATCGGGGCTATGAGTATGAGCTACGGACGGGACCCGCAGATAAAAACAAGCACATGATGATTACCTTTGCCAAGTATCATGCCCCGTTTCGCATGGAAGGCGGGTATATTTGGTCAAAGGGGGATAATGTGCAAAAATTGCACATTCCAGATGAACAAGCCTATTTTGACTTGTTGGGCATCCCGTTTATTGAGCCGAAAGACCGCACATTGGAACGGTATCAAAGCCTCATCAGATGGGGTCATAAGTGGGGTGATGTGAGTCGGTTTGTTCATGCCCCTACCCCAACGCCAGTAAATGCGGATAAATCCGAAAACAACCCATACTCTTGGGATGAATGGCTGGAAACGCGAAATAGCGCGGCAAAAACGCCAAAGAAAGGCAATGCACCAAAAGCGCAGTGGAATTGGACGAAGCCATTTTTATGCGATGACGGGATGGTGTGGGTGCATACCGGGTATGGCAAGTGGGGCAAGTTCCCGATGGATAGCCATGAGGCACAAACGCAATTGGATTATTTTAGACGGTTGCCCCGAAGCCGTGAGTCATTCGCACATACGCTATCCTGCAAATTGCCCGTGTGGGCGCGTGAAGAGAAGATGATACGCATCGCACAGGGAGCGATTGCTATTCTGAGAGGTGTGGCATGAGTGTAGGAATTATCATTGCTCCAATGAGTGCGGATGAGGCGCGTGCATGTGTGCAATCCATCAAAACCAAGATGGTGGATTTGCGCCAAGCCGTATTGAATTTGTGGGAGAGGAAAGGCTATCTCGCGCTTGGGTATGATAGTTTTAATGCCTGCATAAAAGCCGAGTTTGGAGGGGTATCCGCATCACACTTATTTCGTCTGAAAGATGCGGCGGTTATCGAAGGGGAATTGCGGATGAGTGAGGATTCTCCATTGGAGAAAACGTTACCCGAAGCCCATGCGCGACAATTGAAAATGTTGAATAACGGTGCAGACCGCCTGACGGCATACCGCAAGGCGACCATCCTCGCCAAAGGGGATGGTGTGCCACGCCCAACGATTGGTCATGTGAAACAAGCCGTTGAATTGGTGAAGGTAGAAAATGACGTGCAAGCCTCTCCCTACCCTGTCATCGCCAAGCTGGTTGCAAGCGGGACGATTACGGCGGTAAGGGGAATGCGTATGGTGGACGAGCTGAACAAACTCAAGCCAGATGTGCGCGAGGGGGTGCTGATGGTCATCACGCAATATGGGTTATCTGCACCTGAATTGATAGCCCCTCTCGCGGATATGGTGGGCAGACCTGCGGGCAAAGAAAGCTATGTATTGCCAGAGATTATCCGCACGGGTCATTTGGGCGGTGTGCCGTTGCTGAAGGCGACACTCACCGATTTGGAAAATGCAAAGTATGAAGCCATGCTGGAGCATCGTGCCGAAGGGGTGGAAAAGAGACGGGAGCGCGAAGGTGAAACGAGTCGGCGTGTCAGTGTGATGATTGACGCGGTAGATATGCGGTATACGCTGAAGGCGCTCGGTGATGTGTTGGGCGATGAGGGGTTGAAGAAATTGATTGAATTGGGCAAGTCTATTGGATTATAGGAGAAAATAGAATGATAACTATTGCTATTGTGAATCGTAAAGGTGGTGTGGGTAAATCCACCATAGCTGTCCATCTCGCGGGGGGATTGGCGACATTGGGTGTTCGTGTGGGTGTGATTGACACGGACTCGCAAGGACATGCGGCGTTGATGTTTGGAATGCCTGAAGAAAATGGGCTGTTTGATGTGTTAATTGAAAATAAGCCACTGGCGGATTGTGTGCGGTTTGTGCCACCCGAAAATTATTCGACTGCGGATAATCCGTCCAAAGGGGCATTATATTTGTTACCGGGTGCGGAAAAGACGTTCAAAATCCCCCACGAATTGGATGAAACCAAGTCGTTTGCATTTGTTGAATTGGTGGATAATTTTGCAACCAGCTATAAATTAGATGCGATTATTGTGGATACCAACCCCACGATGAGCAAACTTGACGGTGCGGTGTGGCTGGCGACAGATGCTTATTTGTATGTGGTCGAGTGTGAACGCCTCAGCTTTGATGGGTTAATTAAAGCGATTGACCAATTGAAGGGGTTTGCAACACAACGTAAACGGTATCTGCAACGGGATAGTTTTGTTTTGGGGATTGTGCCAAACAAATTGCGGGCAAACACTGAATTACATCGGTATAACCTGTCTATTTTGGCGAATCAATTTGGGGATATGGTGTGGTCTCCGATTACACTCCGCACAGGTTGGGCGAGTGCTACGAATTCACAACAATTGGTATATACCTTCTCTCCCTCTGGACAGGAAGCCAAAGACGCATGGCAAACCGTCAATAAGGCGATGGAGGTGCTTGGATGGGTAAAAGACCAAGCGTAAAAGGGACGAACCCATTTGCACGCAAAGGCGATAGTGGAATACCGACATTATCCAGTTTGACTGATTCTATGCTTGGCGGAGGTGATACTACTCAGGGTTTATCTCACTTTGAGGTTGCCGATGGTGGTCAAATTACCATTGGTAACTTTCGCATATCAAAGACGGGTTTGCAAATTGCCGATGGTGTGGATGCTGATGAGTGGCAAGCGTTTGGACAACATATCCGCACAATGGAAACGTCTATCCAATGGATTATCGGGGATTGGCTGGCGTATGGGGAACGCCAGTATGGTAAGACCTATCAGGAGGTGGCAGAGATGACTGGATACACCTATGACACACTCCGCAATTTGGTTTGGGTGGCACGCAAATTTGAGTTGTCATCACGTAATGACAAGTTAAGTTTTGGTCATCATCAGACGGCTCTGTCTTTGTGTGAGGGGGATTCTGATGTGGCTACTCAATGGTTAAATAGTGCGTCTGAAAATGGGTGGTCTATCAAAAAGATGGCGGATGAAATTAAGGGTGTTCCCCCTACCCCACCGCCACATGACACCAAAATCCCCAAATTTTGGGCAGATATGTCTACTTTTTTATCCAAACAGCGCAAATTAGCCAGTAGGGTAGGGGAGGAAGAACGCCAAGAGATGGTGCGGGGCTTGCGCGTTCTGATAGATGAGATAGAAGCAATCGGTAAAAGTGGAAGTAAAAAGCGGAGATAGTACCTCCGCTTTTTTGTTGGGTTATACATTTTTGTCTAGCCAATATTCTTCGGTGGGCAGTTCTGCAAAGATGGCATAAGGGCTTTGCCAGTTTTTTCTGACCGTCTCGGCGTATGGGAATAACTCGCACAGCTCAGCCGATTTTGGGATTTCTAGTAGGGGGAACTCCCATGAATGGCGTAACCCTTCTAGCTCTATTGGCTGGAGACCTTTACCAATCCAGTGGCATATTTCTGGGTGATACAGTCGTTTAATAGACCATACATCTTCTGGTATTCCTGATGCCGTAACTTTGTGGGGTTCAAATGGTTTGATGACCTGCTCGCACA
>CALDGT010000570.1 GCA_937942935.1 uncultured Chloroflexota bacterium
AAGGGGAAAAACTGTTTTCAGGTAGATTTTAGCCCCCTCAGCCACTATGTCGGGA
This sequence comes from uncultured Chloroflexota bacterium, assembly GCA_937942935.1. Taxonomy (GTDB): domain Bacteria; phylum Chloroflexota; class Anaerolineae; order Aggregatilineales; family Phototrophicaceae. The sequence continues at coordinate 56 of CALDGT010000570.1, forward strand.
GGGGGTTGGGTTCAATACACAAATTGTAGCGCGTAGGGGCATGAGGTGCAACAAAATTTATTTTTTATTCGGCAACGGGTATTCCGGTTGGGTGGTGACATACACCATCAGCCAGCGACCATCTGGCAATTGTGCCACCGCAGGGTCTTTGACCCCTTCCGCCTCAAATCCGCCGTCCGCATCCATTTCGAGGCGAATCCCGTCCTCAAGCGTCCATGTTTCGCCATCTGTCGTAAAAAATGAGACGATGTGTGCATTACCCGGTACTTGTTGGAAGCCATAATAGCGATACCCACCCTCAACCGCCACACCATTTGACATAATGATGCGGTCATTGACAAAATCATCCACACGAGTGAAACTCAAACCGTCATCTGATATCCCGTGAAAATTTTCGCCCGGTATCCCACCCGCGAAATAATGCCATGTATCCCCAATTTGCAACACATTCACATCCAACGCGCCATGAAAATCGGTGCTGAACACCTCGCCCACATACACGAAATGATACCCATCATCTGATGTGGCGACATGCGACCCCGCGTATTGCATGGGCGGAATTTGTGAGGTGAAATAGAGGCGATATTCGCCATCTTCCCCCATTTCGATGGTCGGGTCGGCGGGCATCCCCAACGGCTCATTATTTTCGCGGGTGATGGTCACAGGGCGAAATTCCCATGTTTCGGCATCTGTGGATGAAGCAACGGCAATCCGATTATTCAATTCATCAGGACACCATGTGATGTAATATACCCGAATTTCGCCATCTGGCGTGACGATGACATCTGGCACATCGGCTTGGTCAGATAAAATGGTGTTGGTTTTTTCCCATGCCAATCCATCCGCGCTGAATGCCAACATCAGCCGATTTGCCCATGGACCCGCATTCACGGCATTTGGCGGAACATTGTCGCTATAGCCTGTGCATGGGGTGAATGTATCGGGTAAATCGGTTTGGGCGGTGCTGATAGAACCAAAAAGCAGTGCAATGATGATACTCGCAAGTAATTTCATGATGAACCTCCTATGGTTGCTTTCGATGTCATCATCTTACCGCGAGATTTGTTTCATCTTATTACATACATGAAAATTGTTTGTAAAATCAGCAAATTCTGGGCAATTGTTCCCCGCTAAACATCTCTAAAATGCGTTCTGCGCCAATCGGACTGGTGATGGTGGCTTGACCCGCCCGACCATCGGTCACACGCCCAATCACGCAAGCGCCCGATGTATCGGCGAATCCGCGCAAGGCATCCAACGCCAAATTCACATCATCTGGATGCACAAAGGCGATAAACCGCCCCTCATTGGCGATATACAACGGGTCGAGTCCCAAAATTTCGCACGCCCCGCGCACCTCATCCGCCACAGGAATCGCGCTTTCTGTCAGATGAATGTGAACATTCCCTGCGCTCGCCAATTCGCATACGCCACTGGTCAACCCGCCCCGTGTGAGGTCACGCAGGCAACGCACGCGCACACCCGCTTCTATCAATGCCGATACGGGACGATGCAACGCGCACGAATCGCTTTGGATGGTCGTCTCGAATTGCAAGCCTTCACGGTCTGCCATGATTGCGATGCCATGCCTGCCCACATCCCCGCTCAAAATAATTGCATCACCCGTTTGAATGGATGTAGGCGCGATGGTTAGCTCGTGCGGGATCACACCGATACCCGTTGTGTTAATAAAAATGCCGTCTCCCTTGCCCCTATCCACGACTTTTGTATCGCCTGTGATGATGCTCACCCCGCAATCCTGCGCGGTTTTGGCGATAGATTGCACAATTTCCCACAGGGTTTGCATGGATAACCCTTCTTCGAGTATCATGCCGATGGATAAATATTTGGGGATTGCCCCGCACATCGCCAAATCGTTGACTGTGCCATGCACCGCCAAACTGCCAATATCCCCGCCCGCGAAAAAGAGTGGTTTGACCACATACGAATCGGTGGTCATGGCGATTTTGCCCGTCGCGTGAATGATTGCGCCGTCATGGTCGGCAACATCAGGAAAACTGGCGCGGAACATCTTGTTGATAAGCATATTCATCAATTTGCCCCCGCCCCCATGCGCCAGTAGCACCTGCGGATATTCGCTAATGGGGATTGGACAAGTGAAATTATCGAAATTAGTCATAAAATTTATCCTTCTATGTGCGTCAATACTTCTTCGGCATCTACTTTACCCCAGTGATACCCCATATCTTGGCTCATTTTGAGCGCGATTTGTGCTTCGCGCCGTGCATCGTTGGGTTTAGCAGCTGCCAAATATGCCCACGCCAACGCAATGCGAATATCGGCTTCATATAATCTATATTCACCTCTTTGAGCAGTGTAAAGTGCTTCATTTAGGTCTGTAAATGCCGATTCTGCATCCTTCATGTGTTTGGCAAAAAATCGTCCCCGTGCTAACAATGCCTCTATAAGAGTATCTAATTTATCTATTTTTCGTACTTGTTCGATTGCATTATTATAACTTCTGAGAGCTTTATTGAATTTACCTTTATTAGCATCTAAATCCCCTAAAATATAATAACAAAGAATCACATCTTTCACATTTTTATACTTTTGCATGAGTTTTATATTGGCTTGTGTAACCTTATAAGCAGTTTCAATAATACCTATTCGAGATAAAAACTTTGCATAAAAAATACCCCGAATGCTATATAGGTATTTCACATTTTGCGCTCTATAGCGAGAACTTTCCTGCTCCAACTTTTCAGCATCAAGAAATAATGACAAGATACTCTCATAACTCATTTTTCCAATTAAAAATAAAGACCAAGCCTGATAACATATGGATTGGCATTTCATCAGTAAATACTCACTCATGAAGCGTTGTCTAAATCTAAAATCCATACTTTCTACTAGCTCTAGTGAATATTCCGCTATTTTAACTGCATTTTCTAATTGCCCAGATAATATATGAATATGACATACATTGTGTTGAGAATTGCTTGCATTTCGCATATCCCTCAAATGAATACATAATTCTGCACTAAGTTGCCAAAATACTAAAGCATTATCGAATTTACCTAAACTTTGATAACAAAAAGCACAGGCATCTATTATCAAGCGTTGTTTTTTAGGATCTTTAATTATAATTTCACTATCTTGAAAAAAATCATGCAAAATATCCAGTTCTATCTTATATGCACCAAATTTCTTTGTAATGAGATTCTCAGATTTCCTATTAATTTGTTCAAACCAAATTTTAAAAGCCAACTCGTACTCCCCTGCACGACAAAGATGATGAACAGTCTCAATATATGGTTTCAAGTCATCTAATGTTGGGATATGATTTGGTAGTTTTGGGTCGCCTGTTGCGATTGCCTGATAATAAAAGGCAATTTGCCGATGGATTCCTTGTGTGTCTGCATGTTTCATCAAAACATCATCATAATGTGACCGTATAAGCGGATGTGCGCTATACAATCTCGTCCTATTCTCAATATTGCGAATGATTAATTTTCTCGCCAACAAGTTAGCTACTAAATCATCAAATTGGTCATGGCTTAACATCATCAAAGGGGTATTGATTGTGGTAGAATTCATCGGTTTAAGAAATATCATCCCAAATGCAGGTTCTAGCACAGGAGTGCGGAAGGCACAAAAAATAGTCATAAATGCACGACCTGCATCAGATAAATTTTCATCGTAACGGCGCAACAATCGTTTTACACGGTCATAACGGCTATCTTCTTGTAGCGGGGATGGTATACCATCCTTACTTTGTGCTTCAGCGAGGTTTCCTTTATATGTGTCAACTATATCACCCGCAATTAAGCCCAATGTGAGCGCATGACCACCCCACTGTTCAATGAGTTTGGTTATTTCTTTTTCATCGCCAACTACCCCAATTTGCCGAAATAACGCCAAACCATCTGTTTCATTCATGCGGGTAATATCCACTTGTTTATAGGTGGTGATATACGCATCTAAATCAGAAATAGGCAATCGACTGGTGATAAGGCATAAGGATGAGTGAGATAAGGCAAGAAATTTGAGCAAATCACGCAATGTCTCGCTGGTGACAATTCCCACTCTTTCCTCATCTTGCATCACCTCAAAACCATCTAAAATGATAATATACCGATGCGGTGATTTGAGAATGGTATCTGCAATGCGATGAACACGACTTGTAGCACTTCGTTCTGCGGTAGCAATCTTTTCGCCTGCTACATATACCAGAAGGTGTTCTAAAAAAGTATCTACATTTTTATCTTGATAAAATGACCACCAAAACACACCGTCTGGCTTCTTTTGAGTATCATCCAGAATTGTTTGTACCCACTTTCTGGCAAGGCTGGTTTTGCCTTCCCCACCAAAACCGATAAGCCCCAATACACGATATTGCCGTGTATCATAATGACTCGTCAATTCTTCAAGCAATTTTTCGCGCCCAACCCATGCTTTCTCAACTTCTGGCGCACGATTCCACGCAACAGTTAATTTAGGTTGAGCGGGATTATCTATAACATTAGGTCTGGGTAATGGTGCTGGCGTTAGGGGTACAGGCAACTCACCTGTATAAAGCGGAATGTTCATTGGGGTAAATTCAATAACGCGCATATTAACCGCTTCGGATGTATCTCGATTTTTTGATTTCGTCGTGTCTACTGTCCTTGAGATAATGCCGATGACCGCATTGAGATTAATATCAAATACCGCCGCTCCACTCATACCCGAATCAACATCTTGAGAGATAATTTTGAATGTATTTTCTTTATTCTCACCTATCAAAATAAACGTTTCACCTATTTTGCCAGTAGCATTATCAATCCGCTTGCCTAATGGCTCACAATATCCCCAACTGCTAAATTCATGATTTCGACCTACCGCAAAGTCAGAGCTAACGAGGTAAGGTATCTGTTCTGGTGGAATAGGACTGAATTGGCTAACCAATTGCAAAACAGCTATATCATCATCGCGTTCTTTGAAAATAGCATGAATTTTTGCTTCATCCCATTTATTTGAGATGGGAAACAGAATGTGAAATGTCTCATCAGTCACATGGTGATACGGTTTATCAATACATTTGCTAATAACATGAGCGCAGGTGATAATTTTACCATCAGATGATATAACAAATCCTGTCCCTATCCAGCTACGGCTTGCATTACATATCACCACAGTCGCAGATAGTGTTGCACGACCCAATATATTATCTTCAGAATGAGGTGTATCGCTCATTTATTTTTCCTTCCAAGACAGGGTAATAGACAAATTGGCTTCTGCGGACGCATCTACTAAGATAATTTTGCCCGACCCTGTTAGTTTTAAGCCAAATTGCATTTGTACTGTTTCAAGTGGCACATCCTTATCACTCTCACGCAAACGCCGAATCAATTGGCTCGTGTAACGTGCCATGTGGAAAATTGCGCTAAAGGCATTGGCGGTAGCTTGTTCGGTCAAATCTATAACCTTTTCAGTCACTTTTTCGCCTAAACTACTGGTATCCTTCCATGCCGAGCCATCATCTGGTGTTGTTAAATCAGTCACAACAATAGCGAGGGGATTCGTATTTTCATCAAACTCATAAGTCAACTGGGTCATGGTCTTTTATCCTTATGGTAAATAGAATATTATCTGCTTCTGAGGCAAATTATAACCCAAGATAGATATATCGTGCTATCAATCAAGAATTATTTTTCCGAAACCGATAGTACGCCGCGCACGCCCCTTCACTGCTGACCATTGTCGCGCCTAGCGGATGTTCTGGGTTACAGCGCGTGCCGAATGCGGGGCATTGGTCGGGTTTGATGAGTCCTTGCAACACCGTCCCACTCATGCACTCGCTGGCGGTTTCTTCCTTATAAGTGGCGTATCCAAAACGTTTTTCGGCATCATAATCGGCATATTCTGGGCGCAGACCTGCCCCACTCATCGGGATTTCGCCAATACCGCGCCAACGCCGATTCGTGGGCATAAATACGCGCTCTAACAACGACTTGGCGGGGATATTCCCCGCTTTTTGCACCGCCCGCGCATATTGATTTTCCACTTCGGCGCGTCCTTCTTCCAATTGCGCGATGCACATCGTTATCCCCTGCAAAATATCGAGGGGTTCAAAACCTGTCACCACAAATGGCACACCATATTTTTTCGCAATCGGGATATATTCATCATACCCCATGACCGCGCACACATGCCCCGCCGCCAAAAACGCATTCACACGGCGTTCTGGCGCAGATAGTATCGCTTCTACGGCGGGCGGGACAAGGACAT
>CALDGT010000571.1 GCA_937942935.1 uncultured Chloroflexota bacterium
ATCGCATTAGTCACCAGCGCTCATTTGCCTGTTGTCGGACGGTTAGATAAATCAATCACATTTGCAGAATTAGACCGCTACTCCGATGCACTAGCCGCGGCATTAGTGGATATGGGCTTAAAAAAAGGGGACAGAGTCGCCATTGTCATGCCCAATTCTGTCGCATTTTGCATTAGCTTTTATGCCATCCTCAAAGCGGGTGGCGTTGTAGCGGCGACCAACCCCACCTACCCCGATGATAAACTCGCTTACCAAATTAATGATTGCGATGCCGAAATTGTCATTTGTCTCTCGCTATATTATGAACAAGTGAAGCGTGTACAATCTAAGACAAAAGCCAAAAAAGTGATTGTCGCCAATATCAAAGAATATTTGCCATCCCTTGCAAAATTATTATTCACCATTGCCAAAGAAAAGAAAGACGGTCACTTTGTCGCCGCCCTCAAAGATGGTGATGTTTGGTTTAAGGATGTCCTCGCCAAATATGCAGGACAAAAATCTACAGTCGCAACAACACCGAACGATTTATGCTTGTTCCAATACACAGGCGGGACAACTGGTGTCTCTAAAGCCGCCGTATCTACACACGGCGCATTAGTCGCCAATGTGTTACAACAAGATTCATTCCTCTCTGTTGAAGGCATCCCCGGTGAAAAAGAAGTGATGCTCGGCGCAATTCCTATGTTCCATGTGTTTGGGATGGTCGCAGTCCTCAGTACAGGTGTGATGAAAGGCTGTCGGATTATCCTCGTGGCAAATGCACGCGAGATTCAAGAAGTAGCAGAAGTGGTTCATCATTATAAACCCACCCTTTTCCATGGTGTGCCAGCCCTTTATAACGCCCTCTGCCAAAATGAAGATGTTAAATCGGGCAAATTAAGCCTTAAATCGGTGCGTTTATGTGTGAGTGGGTCTGCGCCACTACCACCCGCAACCAAACGCGAATTTGAAGCCATTAGCGGTGGCAGATTATTAGAAGGTTTCGGTATGAGCGAATGCCCAACCGCGACCCATGTGAATCCTGTGATGGGTGTCAACAAAGAAGGCTCGATTGGCTTACCATTGCCCGATGTTGAAGCGCGGATTGTCAGCTTAGATGACGGAAAAACGCCTCTCAAAATTGGTGAACCGGGCGAACTTATCATCGCCTCGCCAAATGTGATGGTTGGCTATCATAATATGCCCACCGAAACAGCTAATGTCATCAGCGAAAATGATGGCAAACGCTGGATGCACACAGGTGATATTGCCTATATGGATGATGACGGTTATTTTTTCATCGTAGACCGCAAAAAAGATATGGCGCTCATTGGTGGGTTTAATGTGTATCCCAATAATGTCGAAAAAGTTATCAAAGATCATCCAGCCGTCTTAGAAGTGGGTGTCGCCGCTGTGCCACATCCCGAAAAAGAAGGTCAAGAAGCCCTTAAAGCATGGGTTGTCCTCAAGCCCAATGTCACAGTAACCGAAGCTGAGTTGATTAAACATTGTGAGGCACATCTTGCACAATACGAAATCCCACGCCGCATTAGTTTCATCGCCGAGTTGCCCAAGACGGCTGTCGGAAAGACCCTCCGTCGTGAACTCGTCATGATGGAATTGCAAGCACGGGATAAAAAATAAGCCATGAGCGAAAAAAGCGCCCAAAATCCGTATGACGCTCGCCCATGGACGAAGCATTATGACAAGCATGTTCCTGCCAGCATGTTGCCATATCCAGAACATGCTTTACAAGATTTTTTGACGCGCACCGCCCAAAAACAACCTCATGAAACAGCCCTCATCACCACCGCCAAACTGCCCCTTGTGGGGCGGTTATCGGCGGAGGTGACTTATCGGGAATTGGATAATGCCTCAAATGCCCTCGCCACCGCATTAGTGGATATGGGCTTAAAAAAAGGCGAAACAGTCGCCATCATCCTGCCCAATTGTGCCGCCTTCGCTATCGCCTATTATGGGATATTGAAGGCGGGTGGGATTGTCGCCGCCACCAACCCTACTTATCCACCCGCTAAGATGGAATATCAAATCAATGATTGTGATGCGCGGTTCATCATTTGCCTAAGCCTATTTTATAACATGGTGAAGGCATTCCAACATAAAACAAAAGTCGAAAAAGTCATTGTTGCCAATATCAAAGATTATTTACCCCCACTCGCAAAATTATTATTTACACTCACCAAAGAAAAAAAAGATGGTCATGCCGTCACCGTTCAATCGGGTGACATGAAATTTTTAGATGTATTAAACCAATATGCAGGTAAAACCGCCGATGTGAAAGTCAGCGCCGATGACATTGCTGTATTCCAATATACAGGCGGGACAACTGGGGTATCAAAAGGGGCAATGTCCACACATCGCGCCCTTGTGACCAATACCTATCAAATCCAAAAATGGACGGGCATGAGCGAGGGCATTTTCCCCGTCAAAATGAACGAAATGACCTTTTTAGGCGCAATCCCTATGTTTCATGCCTATGGCTTGGTTGCATTGCTCACACAATCGGTATCGGCTGGTGGGACAATCATCCTCGTCCCAAATCCGCGTGATGTTGATGAAGTGGTAGATGTGATTCATCACTACAAACCAAATGTCTTTTTAGGCGTGCCTGCACTTTATAACGCAGTCAATAATCATAAACTCGTTCAAGAAGGTAAAATTAGCCTAAAATCGTTTGTGTTCAATTCGAGCGGGTCTGCACCCCTCCCCCCCGAAACAAAACGCTCATTTGAGGCAAAAAGTGGCAGTCAAATCGCCGAAGGCTTTGGTATGAGCGAAATTTTGGTGGCATGTCACTCTAACCCCGTTATGGGCGAAAATAAGCTCAACTCGGTTGGGATGCCCTTCCCCGATGTAGATGTGCGGATTGTCAGCCTTGATGATGGTGTCACACCGATGAAAGTCGGAGAACCGGGCGAACTTATTGTTCATTGCATCAACATGATGACAGGTTACTACAAATTGCCCACCGAGACCACCAATACTTTGCGCGAGTTAGATGGAAAG
>CALDGT010000572.1 GCA_937942935.1 uncultured Chloroflexota bacterium
TAGACCCCGCTAACACCTATAAAATGAGTGTGTTATTTGGGCAACCGTTTTTGAATCATGGCATTTATCGTAAACAAGCCATGATAGAGGTGAATTTTGCCGATGAAACCACGTATGAATTTTTTGCCGCCGATGCCGATGTGTGTTATAAGCTGGCTCATGCGGGTTATGCGGTGATACCCTGCGAGACCGCCCTGATGTTGCATTGCCCCTATCATCCCTTGCGCCATATCAACACCCCGTCTGACCGTTGGATGCGCGATGTGACAGCATTAGTAGACAAATGGAGCGATGTTTTAATCAAGCGCCCAAGCAATATTATTCACGGGTATACCGATATCAAAACAATCACCTATGTGGATGAGACCCATTTGGCGCGGGTCTTTGATGACGCGCTGGCAAAATTAGAGCAAGCCGATAATTTGCCACAAACCAAGACGACCAATACCGAGGTGCGCCTCGAACAACTGGAAAATCGGTTACAAAGTGTGTTGGTGGCGGTGCGGTATAATATCCGCCTGAGCGAACAAACCATGCAACGCATAGACCAAGTGCAACCGCATGATAGTCGTCCGTGGTATCGGCGCGTGTTATCGACGTGGGCAATTTTTGCCCCACTGCGTAAAATGAAAGCCTATTTGTCAAAATAGGTCGGCAAAATCTACCCCTATCCCCCTGCCCCTTTCCCCATTGCATAGAGAAAGGGGGTGAAAATCAATTTTTGATGGATTTTAACCCTTTCTGAGGGTGTTGGAGATGGGGTGAAATAAAAATAATCTTAGTTTGCGTTATTGACAAAAGCGAGGACGACTCCATGAGCCAATCATTACGGATAGGGGTTGATTTACGGTATCCCGATATTATTTTTTCACGCGGGATGGGGCGCTATACCCTACAACAATTACACACAACGATTGCCAATAGCCCCCAACATCAGTATTATTTGTTTTGCGTAACCCATTTGGCAAATGCCATCAAACCTTTTTTGAATTACCCAAATGTGACCTTATGCCAACATTTCACCACCTATCCGCTATCAGAGATTGCCCGCTTTACGCTCATCCGAAAAGCGTCTGAGAAGCACTTGGAATATTATATTCGGCATTATCAGCTCGATATATTTTATATCCCGTCTTTGTTTCATTTTTTGCAACCCATCCCAGAAGATTTGGTCGGCAACCCGATTTTAATCACGGTCTATGACCTCATCCCCTATTTATTCATGGATAAATTAGGATTTTTGGGCGATTTGTTGCAAGAAGAATATTGGAAAGGGATAGAATTCATCAAAAAAGCCACGCATCTGATTGCCATCTCAGAGGCGACCAAACAAGATGTCATCCATCATTTGGGGTACGATGAAAAACGTATCACGGTGGTGTATCCCGCATTAGACAAAGCCTTTCAGCGATTAGATGCCACCGTCACCGAGCAACGGTTAAACGGGTTATGGGAACGGCTCAAATTGCCACGCCCAAATCAGTATATTTTTACGGTAGCAGACCATTTTTATACCAAAAATTTGCATACCCTACTGAGGGGATATTCGCAACTGCCCCAAACAATACGCGATACAACCCCGTTGGTCATCACATTCGATATTCACCCAACGCATCGGGCAGAATTTATGCAATTCGCCGAATCGTTGGGGATAGGAAATCGGGTGATATTTACGCATCGGGTGAGCGAAGAAGAATTGGTGGCGTTGTATAATGGGGCAATTTTTACGGTGTATCCCTCGCGCTATGAGGGGTTTGGGTATCCGATTGTGGAGGCGATGGCGTGTGGGTCGCCTGTCATCACCACCACCGCCTCATCTATGCCCGAAGTAGCGGGCGATGCGGCACTCTTGGTAGACCCAGAAGAGAGCGAAGCCTTTACAGAGGCGATGTATACCCTGTTTCAAGATGAGGCGTTGCGCTCCACCTTGCGCGAAAAGGGATTTTTGCGCTATGGGCAATTCAATTTAGACAATATGGCACGCCAAACCTTATCGGCATTTGAGCATTTCAACACGGGTGAGTCAGAAAAGCCGACAGCGCATTTTGAATTGCGCTATCGGCTCGTCTTAATGGCATTACGGATTTATGTGCGGGTGCGTTGGTTTTTCCGTTACTTAAAATGGCAAGCCTATCATAAGCTGTATGTGCCATTCAAAAAGCATGTTTTA
>CALDGT010000573.1 GCA_937942935.1 uncultured Chloroflexota bacterium
TGCGGGACGAATCCACGGGCGGGTTTCGGTATTCAAATAAAAAGGTGTTTGTTCGATATTCAGTTTGGGGTTGGGTTGCTTGATATTCAGGGTAGGGGGCAAAATTTTGTGATGCAATGCCAATGCCGTCTTGATGAGGCTCATCGCACCTGCCGCCGATTTGGTGTGTCCGATTTGTGATTTGACACTGCCGAGCGCAATCGTTTGCAAATCGGCTTGATAATCATTCATCAATAAATTGAGGGATGAAAATTCAGTGATGTCACCCGCGACTGTTCCGGTGCCATGCGCTTCAACCATGCCGATGGTGCTAGGCGAAAAACCAGCTTCATCATACGCCCGTTGGAGCGCCAACACTTGCCCGGTATCACGCGGGGCATAAATACTCTTATATTTGCCATCGGATGATGCCCCAAGCGCCTTGATGACGGCATAAATTTTGTCGCCATCGCGTTCTGCATCTTCTAACCGTTTGAGGACGACCATGCCAATCGCCTCGCCAATCATCATGCCATCTGATTCGGCATCGAAGGGGCGAATTTGATTTGCTTTAGAAAAAGCGGGTGTTTTGCTAAACGACATATACATAAAAATTGAATTGTCGGTATCTACCCCGCCACTAATCATCATATCGGCTTTGCCATCTTGCAATTCGGCAATCGCCATCTTGAGGGCGCTGAGTGAACTGGCACAAGCCGCATCCACCACGCAATTCACCCCGCCTAAATCGAGCCGATTCGCCACCCGCCCAGAGATAACGTTTCCAAGCATACCGGGAAAGCTATTTTCTTCCCACGGGATATAGGCGAGTTTCATCTTTTCGATGGCGCGTGCGGTATCGGCATCAGAGAGTCCCATGCTTTTGAGGACTTTTTCCCAGATGGGATATTGTAAGCGTCCAGTGAGAGGGGTAATTAATTTTTGACCACCACCCACGCCCAAAATCACGCCTGTGCGTTGGCGGAGTGTGGCGGGTGCTTCCTTATAACCTGCATCAGCAAGCGCATCACGGGCGACTACCAGTGAGAGCAATTGCGAGACATCGGTCACTTCTAAAATATTGGGAGGCAGACCAAATTCAACGGGGTCAAAATCCACATCGGGCAAAAATCCGCCGCGTTTGCAATACGTTTTGTCTGGGGCAGTGACATCTGGCGAATAATAATCATCAATCTCCCAACGCGATGGGGGGACATCCGTAATACAATCTACGGCATTGACGATATTTTCCCAATAATCCTGCACAGTGAGGGCATTGGGTGCAAGTGCCGCCAGCCCGATGATGGCGATAGGCTTCATAAAAACTCCTGATTACAATCCATACCGCCTGCGCTGGATTTATGAACTCAGTGTGGCGGTTAAAAAACACGATTCGCTATGATGTTATAACCCCATAGAGGCGAAAAGTATACGCACAAATACCTAAATTGAAGAAATTTTCATAAAAAGTTTACAATTATGGCGTATTAGGGTCATTATAACGGCGCGTGTTATTATGGCATA
>CALDGT010000574.1 GCA_937942935.1 uncultured Chloroflexota bacterium
AATTTTTGCGGGGTAATCAACAAAAAGCGTTGACGATTTATGAAGATATTGCCAATCGCTTACATGAATTGGACGATTATTCACCCAGTGGTATGGGTTATATGTTCAATAATTTGGGCGAAATTTTGCGCGGGGTGGGTCGTTCTGAAGAAGCACTCTCCTTGTTCCAAGAGGCTTATAATCTTTTTGAGGCGAGTAATAATAAACGTGGGATGGCATTCACCCTCAATAACATCGGCGGGATTCAAATCGCCAGAGAAAATAATGCCACCGCGCAACCCTATTATCAACGTGCTTATGAACTGAACAAAGAAATTGGCGACCAAAACGGGATTGCACACTCGCTATCTGCACTAGGTAACAATCAAATGTATTTGGGAAACCCCAAAGAAGCGAAAACCTATTATGAAAAAAGCCTCGCCATCCGCAAAAAGATTGGCGAAAAGCGTGGTATAGCCGATTCGCTCACCGATTTAGGGCGTTTATATGGTCTGATGGATGATTATCCCACTGCGCTGAACTATTTTCGAGAAGCAGAAACGATTTATCGTGATATTCATGAATTAGATGGTTTGGGTGGCACATTGGTATCTATCGCCTCGACCCAAGTCATCCTCAATCAAGTTGCAGATGCAAATCGTACCTTAGACCAAGTGAGAGAATTGGCAAATCAAATAGAGAGTGCATTTGCACAGCTCATCCTCACACTTATCACATCAGCCATTGCCATTTTAGAAAATCGGTTAGAAGATGCAGAAAAAGTCTTGAGTGACCTTTTAATGTATCGTGGCGAGATGAGTTACACCGTCAAGTTGCTCATGCTTGGGCAACAAGCCGAAATTATGACCAGACGGGGTAATTTGGAAGGTGCATTTGAGATATTATGTGTGGTTGAATCTCATTCAGAACAAGCCAAAGGCTTTTTAAGGATGTTTGCCCCTTTTTCACTCAAAGAACTCGAAACTGTAGAAGCAATTGTCAAAGAAAAATTGAGTGAAGCAATACGGGCAAAAATAGCAAAAGATGCAGAAGCAGTATCTTTAGAGGCACTATTCAACAAAGTTTTTAGCGCCTCATCTGTGCGTTAGGCAAAAATATCAGCAACCTTGAGGCGGAAATTGGGGAATAGGGTTTCTGCCTCTAAGGTGTCGTTTAGAATCAGTGTTTTCACTTCTTCCCCACGTTGATAAATATCTATCGTCTTTTCATCGGTATCCACAATCCAAATTATCACCCCAAAATTGAGATAACTGTTTATTTTTTTCAGTAGTTTTTTCCATTCGGTGCTATTATCGGTATTCGATACAACTTCTA
>CALDGT010000575.1 GCA_937942935.1 uncultured Chloroflexota bacterium
ATTTCGATATGTGTGGGAAACTGAATATACCGGCGATACGCGCACATTGGATGTTCACATGAGTTGGTTACGCTCAAAATTAGAAGATGACCCCGCCAATCCGCATTATCTCCAAACGGTGCGCGGGGTTGGGTATCGTTTCGCAGGGGGATGAGATGGTCAAAAAAGATAGTATCCAATGGCGGATTATGCTCATTTTTATGAGCGTGGCGCTGGTCGGTGGGACAGTGCAACTGGTCATCGCGGGCAGTCAATTGGCACGTACCACACTCGAATTTTATCAACATCATCTCGAAAAAGATGCGCTGGTCATTTCCAACGCGCTAACCGAAAGTTTTGAACATTTTTTAGAACGAGAATCTTCTCATTCCGATTTAACCCGTTTCATCGCCACCTTTCAGCAAGATGCCAGCTATGATTATACGCTTACCGACCATGAGCGCCGTGTAGTCGTCTATTCATCCGAAAATCTCACCCCAACCGATACCCTAGACCGCACACCTGAGTTTGAAATTCGCCCACCAGAACGAATCGGCGTAGATATTCGTGCCGATGTCACAGGCGCAGACCGTTTATATGTTGCCAGCCAAATTATTTATGAAAATCGGACAATTGGTTATATCATCCTCAACAAACCGATGACCGAAGCCTATGCCCAAGTCACGCAACGGTGGGTAGAATTGGGCATAGTAACCCTGCCCGTGTTGGGATTGGTGATAGTTGCTAGTTGGTGGGTATCGAAAACCATCTCCCATCCACTACAAATATTGCGCGATTCGGCGCTCAAAATTGCCGATGGCGCACTCGATACCCGTGTCATCATCACCACACAGGATGAGGTGGGCGAATTGGGACACACCCTCAATTATATGGCAGAACGGATAGAAGATTTAATCAAAACGCAACGCCATTTTGTAAGCAATGCCGCCCATGAACTGCGTACCCCGTTGATGATGCTCAAACTCCGCGCGGAAGCCCTGCAAGATGCCACTCTGCCCGATTCTGAACGGGTGCTGTATGCACAAGAGATTGGGCAAGAGGTTGAACACATGGCGAAATTGGTCTCTGGGTTATTGACACTCGCTCGGTTAGATGAAGGCAAACATCCCACACCTGTCTTAGATGCAGGCGACAGTTTATCTGTGTTGCATGATGTGGCGCGACATTGGCGCATTGAGGCGGGGCATAAAGGGGTTAAGTTGACTACCCAATTCCCAGACCATCTACCTGCCATACCGATGAGTAACGATGATTTGCGGGTGGTACTCGACAACTTGCTCGAAAATGCGGTGAAATACACTGATAACGGGACAATTCATTTGAGTATCGAAAATTTACCCCATATCGTGCAAATTCAGGTGCGCGATAGTGGCATCGGCTTCACAGAAACGCAACGTGACCAATTATTTACGCGGTTTTATCGGACAGAAAAAGCCCGCACCCACGCACAAGGCACAGGTTTGGGCTTATCTATTGTGAATACCATTTTAGAAAATGCCCAAGCGACCATCGAAGCGACTAGCAATGGTGAAGGCATGGGCGCAACCTTCACGGTGAAATTAGCCTATTGAACTCAGTCGAATAACCACCACAGGTAGCGGATAACTTTTCCCTTTGAGGGTGAATTGGTCATAGGTGATGACACATTCGGTTGGGATGGCTGATAATTTGCCGAACATGGTTTGGCTCATCACAATTTCGCCCGCTTTGGCTTGCGATTGCAACCGCGCCGCCGTGTTCACCACATCGCCAAAAATGCCATATTGCATCGTTTGTTCCCCGCCGACCAACCCCTCAATCACATCCCCGACATGAATCCCAATGCCGATGCTCAAATCATATCGCGCAAATTGTGATTGAAAAACTTGTTGCAATTCATACGCGGTCAAAAAGGCTTGTTGTGCAAAATCAAACCGGGTCATCACCTCATCACCTGTCATTTGAATTTTGAACCCGCCATGTTTTTTGATAATCGGCTCAGAAATGCGATAAAATGAATTGACCATATCCACCACCTCTTGCGGGGTGTGCTGTTCTGACCAAGGGGTGAACCCGCGAATATCCATAAATAAAACGGCGCGTTCAATCCGATGCAAATCGAGGGCTTTTTCATCGGCATACGATTTGGCAATCAGGTCTTTATCAAATGACCATGATGCAATTTGCTCCAAATGTTTTGCGAGCGCGTATAATAGCCGTTCTAACCTATCGCGCATACTATCGGTGATGCCCAAAACCAAGCCCAACACCAATGTGCCAGACAAAATAAAAAAATGAGATGGCTCTAGCCAATACTGAATGAATGAAACACTCGCCAAATTCCATTCTGCCATCACATAACTCGCAGGTAACAGCGCCACCAATAATAACGATTTGAGGATGGTGGATGCCGATTTTGAAAATTGTCCCAATCCATACGACCCGGCAATACAAATTGCCAA
>CALDGT010000576.1 GCA_937942935.1 uncultured Chloroflexota bacterium
CATTGCGGGTGCAATTACGTGAGGATGAATCCTAATGGTCTGGCGCTTGCATCTCAGCGACCAAGCAATCCCTTATCTTGATATTTTGGGGGGCAAAAATCCCCTCTTAGCTTGTTGGATTCGGCATAACTATGTCGCCTATTATGACCTCGTGACAGGCAATCAAGTCGGAGATAAAAGCATCTCCGCTACAGGGATGGAAGACCGTCGCGGAGATGCTTGGCAATTATTTTTAGCCAATCTGATTGCACCCAACGGATTATATTTACCAACCATTCGCCTAGAAGGTGTGACAATATTCTTGAGCAATGATGGCAAATTACGCTTGTATCAGAGTGGGACAACCGACCTATATTTAGAAAATTTGGGAGAAGAAACCCAACTCGCGGTGCATGATGATGGCTTTGTCGCCGTTGGATTAGACCGATTCTTGGGGTTAGTCGCCGCATTAGACCGAAGTGGCAATATTCATATTTTTCAACAAAGTGTCAAAGTCGGTGTCTTTCCGACTGGACTCACCCCGCGCTCAGAACTCCGTGCCAGCATCGCCATATCACACGGCGGGAGCGCGGTTTATGTGTGCGATGGTGAAAAAATCATCCGCACCGATTCCAGTGGAAAAATCCATAAGACCATCGAATCGCATTATCCCATCCGCCAAATTGTTTGCTCGCCCAATGGCTTAATTTTGCTCACGCATGATTTTGAAAATGGGGTGATTCGGGCTTATGAGGGGGCAACCTTCACCCCAACACATCAACGCTTTGGGATTGACCTCATATTAGATGCCCAACCCCGCCAACTTTTAGCCGATATGCCCCCGCGTGCTGTGACCATTAACGCGCTCGATGTGAATGACACTGGCACAATCGCATTTTCGATGTCGGGTGTGGTGTGTGTGACCCATCGTGACCAAATGGATACCATCCCCCGCTTACAATCTTTATTTTAATTTCCTGAGAGAACATTTTATGACCCAATTCACTCATTATGGCTTATTTTTTACAGAAGCCCATTTACAACGCGCCCAAAAAGCACGCGATAAAGCCCCATTCACCAAAGCATTTGCCATTTTAGATACAGAACACCCCGACCCACTCGCTGAAATGTTATTAAATGGGTATCGGTATCGGTTGGGAGATAAAAATGCTGGTGAAAAAGCGCGTGAAGCATTATCGGCATGGCTTGTAGACACACATTCATCTGATTTATGGGTATATATGCGTCAATCTATCCTCGCAGGGCAAGTGATTGAACTCATACGCCCATTACTCACTGCCAATATCATGGAACACTGGATAGATAACACAATCATCATGCTCAAAACAGAGACCGATGCCACTCATGAACATATCTGGCAGGGTGTCGTGCGAATGTCTTTGGGGATTGTGGCAGAACTAGAGGACGATGTAGAAAATGCCACCACCCTCTATAAACAAGTGATTGATGATTTATTGCATCCAGAAGGGTATATCCCCAAAATTGTAGACCATCATAATGAAGTAACCAGTTTCACTTATCAATTGCAAGCCTCCCAAGGCTTGGCATTGATGGCTGAGATGGCGAAGCATATCGGCATCGATTTATATAGCTATAATAAACGGGGTGTATCGGTCACAACCGCGTGTGCATATCCGCTTTATTATTATTTCTACCCCGAAAAATGGCGCTGGAGTGGTGATAAATATCGCCCAAGCGAAGGCGTTCCAGAAGCAACCGCCAAGCAACTTTTCCGTGACCATGCAGGGTTTTTAGAGATTATCGCCGAGCATTATAAACCAGCACTTAAAGCTATTCAGATGATACATGATGACCTGCGCCCAACTTTTGACCCGTTTGGCGGTGGATTAACCACCCTCACTCATGCCCCTGCCCCACGTAGAGGATTATTCGGCTGATGGATATTCGCACCATTTTGACACTGAATAAAATCAATGCCGATTTTTATGCCACCATCGCGCATGACTTCGATGAAACGCGCGGAAAAGCATGGGCAGGTTGGGAAATGCTGATGAATCACATTCCAACACCGTCCGCGCCATTTCGTGTGTTGGATATTGGATGTGGAAATGGGCGGTTTGGGTTATTTTTGCATGAAAAATGGGGAGCAGATAACCTGATTTATCATGGGATAGACAATAACCCCGACTTGTTAGAATTAGCAAAAGAGACGCTATCCGCAAAAAATATCTCATTTGAATTAGACCGCGCCGATATTGTCTCATGGGATAAAAAATTTGTACCTGAATATGACCTTGTGGTGGCATTTGGGGTCATTCATCATATCCCATCGTTGCAATATCGCACCTATTCCTTATGGAATTGGGCGAGTGCCGTCAAAGCGGGTGGCTATTTGGCATTTGCCTGTTGGCGATTTTATGAATTTGACCGTTTCCGTGAGCGCATCACCGCGTGGGGAGATGACCTAAAAGATAAAATTGAGCCACATGATTATTTGCTCGATTGGCGACGTGGTGCGACTGCTTTGCGTTATTGCCATTATGTAGATGATACCGAGCATGAAGAACTGGTCAAAGCCACCCAATTAGATGAAATCGTGCGTTATCGGGCAGATGGATTCACCAATACCGTTAATGCTTATAGCGTTATGAGAAAAATTGATAAAACCCCTACAAATGAGGGGTTGTTGGATTGAAATAGTTGGATATAGTGTGTTTCTAACACATTTTGGGATATGATAGTGTATAAGTAAAATTTTGTCATGAGGAGTACGTGACCTATGTACAATCAACAACCTAGTTATCAAGCACCTATTTACACAATGGCAGATATTTCTGTCGAGAAGATGAACGGCATTTTGCGCCTTGTCTATTTATGGATGGGGTTGGGTTTGCTCACCACATCGCTCACAGCCGTTGTCGTGGCAAATAGCCCTGCATTATTTGAACTTGCCTATGCGCCCGGTATGGGCATCATCACAATGGTGTTGCTCATCGGTATTTCGATTGCGCTCGGTATTGGTGTGACTCGCAATTGGCTCAAGCCCGGTATGGCAATTGCCTTATTCTTTGTCTATGCCATCGTCATGGGTTTTGCATTATCCGCAGTGGTATTGCTCGCCGAATTCAATCCTAGCGCCGTATATTCCGCCGCAGGTACAGCCGCCGCCCTCTTTGGTGCGATGACCTTTGTCGGGTTCACCACCAAAATGGATTTGAGCCGCTTCGGATTTTTCTTCATGGCGGCACTCATCGGTTTAATCATTGCAACACTCATCAATATGTTCCTGCAAAGTAGCGCATTCGACTTCATCATCAGTGTGGCGGGTGTGCTAATTTTCACCGCTTTGACTGCTTATGATACCCAAAAAATCAAAATGATGGCGAACAACCCCGCCATTCAAGCCGATGGTAGCTTGGCAGTAAAAGTGAGCATCATCGGGGCATTAGAACTGTATCTTGACCTCATTAACCTGTTCCTGTTCTTGCTCCGTATTTTTGCAAGCCGTGACTAGCTAATATCTATTTTGAGGGGCATGATTGACATGCCCCTACCCATGCTCCTATCATCGGCACTATAATATTTCTCGCAACGATTGGAGAAATCTCGTGTCTGATGAAAAATCCTCACAAAAACCACCCCGCCCATCGGGTCAAATCGGGTTAAAAGCCCTCAATGGTATTATCAAACGCAAAAGTATCATCGGCGCATTAGAAGCCTTACATAGTGAAATGGGCAATATATTTCGATTGCCTATGCCCGGATTCAATCCTGTGATGCTGGTTGGCGAAGAAGCGAATCGGTTGATAGCCACCGAGTGGAAAGACCATCTTCAGTGGAATATGCCCAATGAACCCATTAGCATTTTACTGCATGAGGGTGTGCTTGTGACCGATGGAGACCGTCACGATACCATCCGCGCCCCAATGGTCAAACCGATTATGCACCGTCCCATGCTCCAAACCTATGTGGATGCGATGATAACCAGCACTGAAAAAGTCATGACTTCATGGGAAATGCAAACTGATTACAATATGCTGGATGAAATGCGAAAAATTGCCTTATTTGTCCTGACATCTGCCTTATTCGACACCGATTTCACCCCACAAATAGAAAGCCTTTGGGCGGGGATTATCCGCGCTGTGCGCTATATTTCACCGAATATTTGGGTATTGTGGCGCGGATTTTCTCGCATGGGATATAACCGCGAACTGAAAAAAGTGGATACCTATTTGTATGCGCTCATCGCCGAAAAACGGAAAAAATCGGCGCAAGGGGCAGACCTCATCGGCACATTAATTGATATGGGATGGGATGACCGCCTCATCCGAGACCAATTAGTGACCATGCTCATCGCAGGACACGATACCAGCACCGCATCATTGGCATGGACACTATACTTTTTGGGCAAATATCCGCATATCCAAGACAAAGCCTATGCCGAAATTCAACACGTTTTGGGGGATACTCCGCTTCAAT
>CALDGT010000577.1 GCA_937942935.1 uncultured Chloroflexota bacterium
ATAATTGCTTGTGAATCCATCTACAAAAACACAAACATCACCGATAGCCTTTTTTGTTTGGGTATTCATCATCTCTGTGCCATTTTGGATAATAGGCATGGCGATTCAGGTCGAATTGCCCATCAAACTCCCCCTCAGTGCGCTGATGGCATTCAATCCGATGCTAGTGGCGATTGCCCTCACTTATCGCACCGATGGAATGGCAGGGGTTAAGGCATTATTGAGGCGTGTTTTTGATTTTACTCGTATCCAGCATAAACGCTGGTTATGGGTCATCTTCTTGATGATGCCGATTCTATCTATCATCCAATTCTTCATCGTATCAACCATATCAGAAGATGTAACCGATGTACAATTGCCGATTTTGGTGGGAATCCCGATGTTTCTTTTGTTTTTCATCGCGGCATGTGGGGAAGAATTGGGTTGGCAAGGATATGCCTATGAACGACTCGCGCAAAATCGGAGCGCACTCACAACAGGGCTAATATTAGGGGTGATTTGGGCGCTATGGCATGTGATTCCCTATTTTCAGACAGGTAGCAGTCTAACATGGGTGGTTTGGCAATGCGCGGTAACAGTTTGGTTGCGCGTACTCATGGTATGGGTATATGAGAACACAGGAAAAAGTCTATTTTCAGCCATCGTATTTCACACCATGATTAATGTGAGCGCGTTTTTGTTCCCCAATTATGGCTCATACTATGACCCGTTCATCGCTACGATGGTGTTGATGAGTGTTGCGCTGGTGATTGTTGGGTTATGGGGGAAAACATTAAAATCGGATAGAATCAATTCAAGACTCTAAAACAAGCAGTGGATAACCGCGCTAAAGTAAAGGGAAATAAATGATAGCTGATGATTCTATTCAGTTGATATTAGATGATATGGTCAAATGGGATATTCTTGGCATTACAAAAACATCTGCACAAAACTTTGTAGATGCGTGTATTGTTTGCCTAGATAATCAGAATCATCATCAGCCTATAAAATTACAGTTAGTCGAAGATGGAAATTTGCAAAATGCACAACTTATTTGGAATCAATCATTAAATGACCAAATACGACGCACATGGCGCGATTTATATGAAGCAACCGAATATGATGCAACAGGACTCGCTATTTTATTGGTCATCCAACGCACACCTTACACAATTTTAGAACGGTCTGTGCGTGGTACGGGATTTGATTATTGGCTCTTAGATAAAGAAATTGCACAATCATCTGAACTAATTACACAAGGGAATGCTCGATTAGAAATATCTGGTATCCTCAGAGCAGAGAAAGATTCATTAATCCAGATTCGTCTAAGAGAAAAACTCAATCAAGTTTCATCGGATACAACTTTGCCCACCCTCATCATTGTGGTGGAATTCAGTCGTCCAGAAGTAAATATGGTGTGGAAAAATAAATTCAATTCGTGACATACATAGAAAGGCAATGGAAATCGCTGATGAAGCGTTTATGGCAAAGCGGCTAGGTGATATAGAACGCGCCAAAAATTTATTCTTACAAGCATTTGAACTAGAATTCAATATTGCTCAACAAGCCACAACAGAACCTAGTCGGTCGGTACTATTTAGAAGCGCGGCAACACTTGCCTTACATGCAGAACAATATCGTGAGGCGGAACGGGTTGCCGCGATGGGATTAAGTGGTAATCCCCCTCCAGAAATTGCGAATGAGTTACGCGATATATTAGAAGAAACGATGATTCATCTGCATAGTTGAAATCGCCTAGAACCCAGATTATCCGCTATAATATCTTTAGCACGAGTTTTCGCATGTTAAGGATATATTTCGCATGACCCAATCATTCAAACCACGCCCACATCAAGCCGAAGTCCTCAAATATACAAAAGGACGCATGGGCATTTCTGCTGTACCCGGTAGCGGTAAAACGCGCACCCTCGCCCAACTCGCCGCCAAACTCATTCAGGGCAAAAAATTAGCCGATGACCAAGAAGTCCTCATTGTGACGCTGGTCAATTCGGCTGTGACCAATTTCAAAAGCCAGATAGATGCGTTGATGAATCAAACGGGGAATTTAGCAGGGTTTGGGTATCGTGTCCGCACATTGCACGGATTGGCGAATGATATTGTGCGCGAAAAAGCACATTTACTCGGCATGGGTGATAATTTTTCCATTTTGGATGAGCGCGATACCCAAACCATCATCACCGATGCAGTAGAAGCATGGTGTAAAGGTCATCCACAAGGCGGAAGCGAATATTTCCTGCCCGAATTATCAGAAGACCGAGTTGCTTATTTGCTCGTCAATGAGTGGCAACGGGACGCGGTAGGAATTGCGACCAGTGTTATCAAACAAGCCAAAGATTGGCGCATATCGCCAGAAGAATTACGGCAAAAACTGGATGCTTTTCCGCAGAAATTGCCATTGGCGGAGATGTGTCACGCGGTTTATGTGAATTATCAACGCAGTTTAGCTTATCGTGGCGCGGTGGATTTTCAAGACCTCATCAGTTATGCACTCACACTATTAGAGGGGCATCCGACCTATTTGGAATTACTCCAGAAAAAGTTCCCCTACATCCTAGAAGATGAAGCCCAAGATAGCAGTGAATTGCAACAATCCATTTTGGAATTATTAGCGGGCAAAAAAGGGAATTGGGTGCGTGTCGGCGACCCCAACCAAGCCATTTACGAAACCTTCACCACCGCCAACCCCGACTTTTTGGTGGATTTCATCAATAGCAAAGGTGTGACCAAGCGTGAATTGCCACAGTCGGGGCGCTCGACAGCTTCTATCATCCGCCTTGCCAATTTCCTCATCGAATGGTCACAAGGACGCTATCCTGTAGAAGCGGTCAGGCTCAAGCAACCCCTCAAATTGCCCTATATCCAAGTGACTGCACCAGATGACCCGCAACCGAATCCGCTTGATAATCCCAAGCAGGTGGTGATTTATCCAGAACCGTTACGGGCAGATAATCAAAAGGATGATGAAATAGAAGCGGTGGTGGCATCGCTCAAACGGTGGTTGCCACAAAATAGCGAAAAAACAGTGGCGGTACTCGTCCCCAAAAATGAACGCGGGGGCAAATTTGTTTTGGCGCTCAAAAAAGCGGGGTTGCCTGTGGTGGAATTGCTCCGCAATACGACCACCACCCGCGAAACCGCAGGCGCACTCTCCTTTATATTAGATACCCTTGCCCACCCCGATGCGGGTAAGGCATTGGGGTTGGCATTTCGGGTTTGGCGACGCGATGACCGTGATAATGAAGTAGATAACACCCGCAATGAAACGATTATCAAGGTGTTGAATGAGTGCAAGCAACTCGAAGATTATTTGCACCCGATGGGTGACGATTGGCTAGAGAGTGAGGCGGTGCAAGCATTATTCGCCGAGATAGAAATTGCACGCGATTTATTGACCGATTTCAAGGCGGTGATGCGCCGTTGGCAAGATGCAATCGTCTTGCCGATTGACCAGTTGCTCGTCACGATTGCGGGGGAGCTTTTTGCTACTGCCGCCGATTTAGCCATCGCACACACCCTCGCACTCCATCTCAAACGCCAAGCGACACTCAATCCGCATTGGCGATTGAATGAATTTGTAACCGAACTGCGTGCGATTGCCCAAAATAAACGCAATATCGCCAATTTGCCAGAAGAAGATGAAGATAT
>CALDGT010000578.1 GCA_937942935.1 uncultured Chloroflexota bacterium
ATTTGGTTGGACGATGGATTTTTATTTTATCCCAGAAGAATTTATCCTCGCATTTTTTGTAGCATTGGTGGCGGCATTATTAGCAGGGGTGTACCCCGCTTGGCGTATGAGCCGACTGGTCACATCACAGGCGCTACGGAGTGAGTAGTATCATATTTTTGATGTGATACTTATCACCAACTACTTGTTTTGAATTGTATTAGGATTACAATTTGGTTGATTGTTAGGTTATTTGTGGGGAATACAAATTCGTGCGCCAATCTATAAGGTATATTGGGTATTTAATCGTTGTTTTTGGGATAGTGACTGGTGCAGTTTATGTGATGCAACAATCACTCTTATCAAGTAAAAGTGATGAATTTCTTGTCAATTTTATTACATCAGGAATCGAGATTGTTTTTACTGTAGGGCTATTAGGCTTTGTTAATCGCGTACAACGTGGTCGTCAAGAACGCAAGCGATTAATCTTAGAGATGGCAAGTACATATAATACGATTGCTGTTGAAGCTGTTAGGAAATTGAGATATCTTCATTCACTGAGCAATTTGGGATATGTAAATCTTGTTCGAGCCGATTTGCATGAGGCAGATTTGTTCTTTGTAGATTTTAGTGTTCCTAGGTTGTTGATTGACTTGAAATTAGCGCATCGTTCGAGATTAATGAATGCAAATTTGAGAAAGGCTTATTTGGGGTTTTCAGATTTGAGGAATGTTGACTTTTTCAATGCAGATTTAACAGAGGCAAATTTTGAATTTGCAAACTTACGGGGTGCAAATTTTAAGTTTTCTAAACTTGATGGTGCAACTCTACCAGATGGTAGCCCTTGTGTCGGAACTCCAGAAGAACAATACGCTCAAATCGAAAAGTTTACAGTGCAAAAACCATCCTCTGGATGGATAGTGAGGCGTTATAAATGGGCTACATTTACAAGACCATATGTAAGGGGATTACATTTTGGCGATAAACCGCCTTGTGAAGAAAAAAAAGATGTATTTCTTGGGGATGATTTAAAAATGTTAGATTTAAGCGGGGCTTATCTGAGGTGTGTGAATTTGAGAGGTAAAGATTTAACCAGCGCAAATTTGGTTGGTGCAAATTTACGAGATGCAGATTTAACAGGTGCAAAGCTCGATGGCGCAAATTTGCTATATGCACGTTATAATGAGAAAACCATTTTCCCAAATGGGAGGCGTTACAAAACACCATTTGAGGGTATATGGATGATTCCTGTAGAAACGATAAATGACTTTCAAACACTTATGGATTACAGGTATATTAGTGTGCAAGGGTCTGTTCTTATTCATTTCAATGTGATGTTTTTGGGTTTGCTATAACACTGCAAAAATAATCTTTCAATTTGTTGCAAAATCTTTCAATTGGGGTCATAATGAGGGCATCATGAGCAATTGCATTATTGTAAAAGGGAAATTCTATGAGCGAAGCCAAAATCCGCGTACAACTTGCTGGAATGCCCCGCGAATATACCCTCCCCAGAGACCCCGGGGCGGTGTTTATCATTGGGCGTGGCAAAGATGCCAATTTACAATTTGAAAGTACACCTGAATTTAGTTATGTATCGAATCGTCATTGTCATATCCGCTATGTAGGCGATGGTTATGTGGTGATTGATGGTTCTGTAGATGGAAAGCCGAGTAGCGCAGGCACATTTGTGAATGGGATACAAGTCTATTCTGATGGTAAATCACTGGCTATGAATGATGAAATTCGGCTTGGGAATTTGCCACAATCCGTCAAAATTCAATTTGTGATGGATGAGACTGCTTCATCAGAAGGCGATTATATGGCGACCAATATTTATATGTCCAAACCGCCAACACCTGTCACCAGCCAACCCCCTATCGTAGCACCACCGCCTGTAGTAGCGCCACCACCACAACAACAACCGCCTCAAAATCCATTTGGAAGCACCCCTGTGACCAATCCGTATGGGATGCCGAATCCAAATCAACCACCACCACAAAACCCATACGCGCAACCGCCGAATCCGTATGGACAACCGAATCAACCACCACAAAATCCGTATGCACAACCAAATCAACCGCCACAAAACCCGTATGGTCAACCCAATCCATATGGACAACCGCCACAAAACCCGTATGGTGGACAGCCGAATCCCTACGGACAACCAAATCAACCACCCCCACCCAATCCCTACGGACAACCACCAAGCCCATATGGACAACCGCCAAACCCGTATGGACAGCCACAAATGGGGTATAGCCCCTATGGGCAACCGCAGATGGGTTATGGTGGATATGCACAAGCAAGCGGGGGATTCTCGTTTGTCGGATTGATTATTTCTGTGCTATCTGGTGCTGTTCTATTTGGGTTGTATCATTTCATTATGTACGAAATGATAAGCGCCAATACATTTAGTGATGGTAATTTATTGAATGCAGTGTTAAGTGGACTCTACAGTCTAGCAGTTTTATTGGTCGGAATTGTTCTAAGCCAAACAGTCAAACCATTAGGGATTGTAACTGTGATTTTACCCGCCATCTTAGTAGCCGTTGTTGCAGTGGGGATGTCATTTGTTATCTCAAGTATCCAAACCGATAACTTGACTGTTCTCTTCATATTATTATGGGTGAAACGGGTTTTAGTTGGCGTTGTTATCGCATTGGGGCTATCTAACTTGAATCGTATTGGAAACAATGGCGACAAAAGATTATCGTTTGTAATGGTATTGATTGTTGTTGTTTTGTGGGCGGCTTTTGATTGGCTGTTGTCTGTAGATTTTCTGGCTGTTAGTATTGCAACTTTCGGTAGATATAGTGGTCAGGTTTCATCTATCTTAACTAGTTTCGCCTCTAACCAATTACTTGAGGGAGGAATAACTGACCCACGACTCATCTATATTCTAATTGGCACGGGGTTAGGCGCTTTGGTATCAGCATTATTATTCCTTGTCTTGTCTACATCGAAAACAATGCTTCAAAAGCAAGTGATGTATCAACAACAACCCCCGTATGGTCAATACCCCCCCTATCGTTAAATCAGTTTGGGGCATGAGATAAATCATGCCCCAAAAATCAGTTATTTTTTGATAATCGGAATCCAAATTTCGCTATGAAAATTTGGTGATGTGATGTCTTTGTTGGCATTCCACAGCATTTCTGGACCTTGCCCGATTTCATATTCAGACATCATCAGCCATTCTGAATAAATCCTGCCCCATGTGGATTGTACTTCATCAGGAAATTTTCCCCTCACCGTAAAAACTGCCCACAGTGAAGCCGATACAGTGAGTGTATCCCATTTTGTTGAAGGGGTGTTGGTCGCCACACCGATATAGTGATCGAGTTTTGTGCCTTCGCCTCTGTTTTCTGTAAAATTGATAGACCCGCTGACCAATCCATGAGGTTCTATATTGGAGAGGCGTTTTAATTCGTGAATATCATTTTCACTTAG
>CALDGT010000579.1 GCA_937942935.1 uncultured Chloroflexota bacterium
GTTTCCAATGATATTGCGCTTGAGAAAAATCATTCATCCCATACAAGCATGTCGCCACATAATTTTCGACAGTGGCAATTTTTTCTTGGTCGCCTGTCTCATAACACAAGCGCAAACCATCCAGAAAGTGACTTTTTGCCTCTTCATATTGTTTTTGACGGAGCGCCACCAAGCCCATGTGGGTGATGCCAAACATCAAAATACGCCGATTCCCCAAATCGGTGGCGATTTGGCGCACTTCTGCCGAGAGTGCCAATGCTTCTTCATAGCGTCCTTGTTCGGCATAGGTATGGCTGAGGCTATTCAAACTCAAGCTGAGGCGGATTTTATCGTTGGCAAGGCGGGCAAAATTAGAACTTTTCTCTAAATTTTCGCGGGCAATATCATAATTCCCCGTCACGATGCCATAATTGCCCATCTGCCGATAAATAATGCTCAACGGTTGCGGTTCATTCAATTCAGAGGCGATAATAAGCCCTTCTTGGAGCGCAGATTGCGCTTTGGTCAGGTCGCCATCTCGCAAAATGTTGATTCTGCCAATTTCGCCAAGTGCTTGCACCAGACGATGTTTATCATCAAACAGGCGTGCCAAGCGCACCCCTTCATCTAAATTTTCTTTGGCAAGCGCAAAATTCCCCGCCAGCGCATTGGCTTCGCCCATATTAATCAATATGTCACATCGGCGCGAATCATCATTTGGCAACAAATCGAGGGCGCGTTGATAACACAAAATGGCTTCTCCGAAGGCGCTAAAACGCAATTGCAAATTCCCTGCCCTGATGATGGCTTCGGTCTCTTTGGGGCTATCTTCTGCGAGTCGCCAATATTTTGCCAATTGCAAAAAGTAGGCTTCTTGGTTGGGATACACCTGCTCTATCATGCTTGCCGCCTGCCCATACCAATGACGGCGGTCTGCCTCGCTAAATTCTTCTAATACCGCCTCGCGCAATTTGTCATGAGCAAACCGCCATATCCCCTCATGCACCTCTAGCACCGCCACATCGGAGCAAGTGGTGAGCCATGTTTCGAGCGGAATTGGCGAAGGATAAGCGCCGAGCAAATCCAAATCGAGCGCACGCCCCAAAACCGATGCCAAATGGAGCAACGGACGCGCCACCTCTGGCACACGCGCCAACCGTTGGTGGACAATTTGCATCACCCCGCCCGAAAAAATACTTTGTGGCAAGGTGAGCTGACCAATTTGTGATAACTCGCCCGATTGCTTTGCCAATTCGCGTATGACTTCGATG
>CALDGT010000580.1 GCA_937942935.1 uncultured Chloroflexota bacterium
TGTCGAAACCCTGATGAGTGGGGGTGAATCGCGGGTGGGGTTGATTGCCACTGGAAGCATGTCTGGATTAAGTGCAGTCATTATCTCATCTATCCCTGCTACATACACACAATTGGTTTTATCTGTACAAGCCCGCTCAAATAATGCCACAGAAGATTTTATGACGGTACGGGTGGGAAATGGTGCAATAGATACACTCGCCACAAATTATGCCCGCATTGGCTTATTTGCTACTGGCGCAACACCATCTAGTAACGGAGATAGCGGGGTGGTTGCAAATCTCATCAGTAATTGTTCGATTGGTTCAGCAACTGTCCCGAATCGCTATAGTTATCTCCATATGGTCTTGCCATTTTACAACTCTGGCATCTTCAAGAATGTGCATTACACCCATAACACCAGTATTGCAACCTCACCAAGTGACCAAAAATTTGTGAGTGGCGCGGGGTATTGGCTCACCAATTCCATCATTGACACCATTGGTATTTATGCCAATGCGTCCACGTTTGCGACTAATAGCACCTATAGCTTAATCGGGATAAAGGGTAGCTGATGACAAC
Organism: uncultured Chloroflexota bacterium; assembly: GCA_937942935.1. Lineage (GTDB taxonomy): Bacteria > Chloroflexota > Anaerolineae > Aggregatilineales > Phototrophicaceae. Next base: position 561 of record CALDGT010000580.1, read on the forward strand.
CAATAACATTATTGAGATTAACGCCACCACAGGCGAACATAGCCTACGCCAGATGACATCTGATGAGATGATTGAACATCAAGAAATGGTGCAGGTTGAGCAACAAATCGCCGAAACAATTCAGGCTAAACACATCGCATTTATTCATGAACAGATATTGCTCAAGACGCTTCAACAAGTATTTACTCATTACCTTCAAGAATATCTCTCTGGCAATTTGCCTGTTGTCACCTTTGCCGATTTTATGGGACAAGTCTTTCAGGGTTATCTCGCCAATGGGGGACAAATCAGCACCCCGCCACCATCCGAAAATAAACCACAAGAGGAACACGTATGACACGCCAATTCGCACTCATTGAGATAAGCCCCGAAATGCTCCGATTCATCACCGATGTAACCCCACTAGGGTTATTGGCGCTTTGTTGCTTCTTTGCCTTCATCTATGGGGTGATGTTGGTGCGCGACCGCCGTGAAGAACGCAAAGTGCGCGAGAAAATCGCCCTCGCAGAACAAGCGACTCTCCGCCAACGCGATGAAGCCACCGAAAAACGGGAACAAGCCTTCTTTGCCTCTATTGCATCCATCGCCGATTTTACTGATGCGGTGAAGGTGCTGGTCAGCGAGACCACGCGCAAAGATAAAAAGGCAGAAGAAAAAGATGCAGAGATGATACGGGCGCTCCAAAGCATCACCCTGTCTCTGAATACCCTCGACGAAAATTACACCCTGCTCGTCTCGCGCCAAAGCGACATGCTCGACCATCAGTTGGGCATCAAGCAGACTGTCGCGGACGACCTGAATATCGCCCGCCAATTGCTGGACAAGATGAATCATGCCGATGGCAATATCACAGAGGTCTTGGACATCTTGCGCCGATTGGAAAAACGCGATGAACAAGTGGCATCGCCTGTCCATGATATAGTGACAAATAGTGTACCACTTGAAGAAAAGGAGACTGTCTCTTGAAACGATTTGCAAGTGTTTGGAGTTGGGGCATGGTGCTGGTTGTATTGGCGCTCATGCTATGGCTCATTCCGCCCGCGCTGGCACAAGATGATGTGCCGCCCGATACGGTGATTGTGGATGATGGTGGCGGTGTGGAAGATACAGGTGTGGTATTGCCGATTCCACAAGAATCTGGTGTATTCCTCTCGCATGAGGCATTGAATGCAGTTGTGGTGATTGTTGGCGGATTTATGACGCTCATCGGGCTTCTGGTGATTGCCTTGTATAACTCCTCGCCACCGTCTGCACAACGGTTTTTTCCGCCGATTCTGGATGTGTTCAAAGATATTTTCACCACACTGAAGGACAAAATACCGGGTGCTATTGATGATGCCGTGTTGAACAGGCTCATTCAAGGCATTGATGCCTTGCAAGAACAATTGGGAAAGAAGGATTTACCAACAGCACCACTTTCGTAATGCCGTGATGTGCGGAAAAATCCGCGCACACAGAACCAACGCCTGCTAGAATCACGTAGACCACGCCGATGCGGTGTGGTCTTTTTTGTTGTCGTAGATAGCATGTGATACGGTATAATGAAGAAAAAATGTGAGGTGTAAAATGCCACATCTGATTGAATTGCCTGATGTGTTATATCAAGAATTAGAAACTATCGCTCAACAAAACCAGCGTTCAGTTGAGGAATTGCTCATCGAAGCCGTGCAAGGATATGTCGCTCACCAGTATGAAGATGATGACGAAACCATCCGCAAAGAGTTTTTAGAGGGATGGCATCAGGTCATGACGAATGTCCCAACCCGTTCAATCTGGGATGTACTGGATGAGATAGAGAATGACCCAGAAGCGTAATGTTGCTAGATTACCAAGATCGCCCTATTTCAATTTACAGTTTTATTTGAACTTATCAAAGAACTCATATTTTATCTTGTAAGTGTCATTCACTTTCTCAAGACAAACTCCTAAATTCTCTAAAATCTTGATAAGTTCCTCACCATCAATTAAATCAATAAGTATTGCTCCCTCTCTTACAGCCTCGTCAATAGCTGAAGGTGTAAAATACCCCGTTGTTATAATAATTCCTTTTTCTGCCCGACCATTTATTGAACCCCGAAAATCTCGAACAATCGGAGAGCCTATAGATTTTTGATAACGTTTACATTGAAAGCATATTCGCATACTTAAAAAAGAATTTAGCTTAAAAATACCGTTTCCATCTATACCCCCATCCCCAGTTTTACCAGTAACATACACATTTTCAAACCCAGACTCAAGCAAAATTTCTTGTGACAATTTTTCAAATCCACTTGGTGGTAGGCTTAACAAGATTTTTCGCAATTCTTCTCTATGAGGTTTGGCTTCAGGTTCACTGTTCTCTTCATCAGGTAATGGAGCATTTTTACTTACACTTTGCCTAATTTGAATTATGATTCCCTTGATTTCATCATCACCTAGTTTTTCTGTTTCTAACCCTTTTTTAGTTAAAGACCAAACGCCTCTTTTAGAATTATCAATATAACCAGCTTTATATAAATAATAACGCGCCCAATTTATGTCTTTCTCATAACGAAACATACCACTGCTTAATATTTCCTCTTTTTCTTTGTCAATTTTTAACTCATCGGTAATCCACCTAACAACTTCATTAGGACGACTTGAACCACCGAGTTCTCGTAAACCATTGAGGATAAGGTTAAAGTATTGTGCTATCTTGGCATTTGACATAGTTTTACTCCTGATAATTTATTTCAAGATAATATCTACTTCACCGGGTTTTGGTGATTTATCCCCATATAAAGCCGTCTGGCT
>CALDGT010000581.1 GCA_937942935.1 uncultured Chloroflexota bacterium
ATATGGGTCATCTGGCGCAGTCGGGGTGGCTGGCGAGTGTTTGGTGGGTGATGTATACCTTATAAATTTTTAGATTAAATACTTTTTTAGATTATTTATTAAATCACTAATTGACATACTCATTGAATTTTGTAGATTATTATTGGTTTGAATCCATTCTTCAGAAAATATATTTTTAGTTAAAGGGGTGAATAATTTTTCAGAAATCATAATTGTTTGTGTAGATCCACCTTGCATTCCTCTTCCGCCACCTGATAGATTCCATTTACAACCCATGATTATATTTGCTAAAGTAATAAAGCGCCAACCTATAAGTGTTCTACTCTGATTTCTATCAAGCTCTCTAATTATGTATAGCCCATTATTACCTGTTGCCAAACATAACCTCAGAAGCATTAACACTCTTCCTACATCAATTCCAAATTCACCTTTATCGCTTACACTTTTCTCTTTGATTTCTAGTGGCATTACATCACCAGAAAAGCCTACAATGAACCCATCAACATCATAGGGATCTATAACTGGCTTCTTTAATTGTTTTTTTAGATAACTTTGATAAAATGCTTGGCGAATAGATATTTTCATCAAAGTATCTATATCAGTATTTGCAAATACTTCTTTAATCTTGGCATCCCAAGGTACATTGTTTTTTGCACCTCTCCCTCTGTTTCCCAACCAATTTATAAATGGAGAATCTTTAGTCATCTCATTAAGATGCTCATTCTGATAAACAAAATGATTCCAACTTAAATTATCAAAATTAATCAGGTTTTCGTTGCTATAACAACCGGCAACTACTACACCAATCCCATTTTTTGTCAAAAAAGTGGCAAGTGTTTGCCATCCCCTATCTTGTTCTAATTTTTTAATACTGTGCTTTACTTCTTCTACATTTTGGTAAACTGAATTTGTTGTAAAAATTAAAAATCTTGGTAGCGAAGATTCATCAATATTTTTAGGAGATAATAACCAACCACCCTGTAAAAGTTTTTTCTCCCCTATTTGCCCCTGAATACCTAATTCTGCTGATAATTTACTTTCAGAAATAATACCTTTTGCTTTATTTGTTGTTATAAATCCTTCCAAATAGTCTAATATCACTTCTTTATTATCCATTATCTCTATACCCATCTTTCTTGATGACGATAATAATTATCAAACCTAAATTGGCAATTTTAACTGTGTGGTATGGAGTGATAATGTATCTTCAGATACGGGTTGCTTTAATAATGCTTTAATAACCTCTTTTGCAATCTCCTCTATCACAGGTACAACAACAGAATTACCAAACTGTTTATAAGCTGTTGTATCACTTGTGACGATTTTAAAATCGTCACCAAACCCCATTAACCTTGCACATTCTCTAGGTGTTAGTCGACGAGGGTTTTTACCTAGCTGGGGTATTAATATTTCTGATCCATCTTTATAATACCTTGCACTGAGTGTTCTTGAAATTCCATTTAAATCAACCAGTCCATATCCAAAACCATTACCTAATAGCTTATGTTTTTGTGCATAATTTTGAAGATATTGCCACCTATGATTTGATAGTGTATATTTCTCATCAACATTTGGCTCAAGTATATTTTTTATAGATAAATTGCGATTTTCCAGAGTTGGGAATTGAAATAGTCGAGGTTCTCTGAAACCAATGATATATATTCTTTCACGGTGTTGGGGAACTACGAATTTTGCATCTATTATCTTATAGTAAATATAATATCCTAACTGATTTTGTAAGGTATCAAGAATTATCCTGAATGTTCTTCCGTTATCATGCCTTTGAAGATGTTTAACATTCTCTAATACAAAGGCTGAAGGTTGCTTTGCTTTAATTATACGGGCTATATCAAAAAATAGAGACCCTTGAGTTTCATGATTAAATCCATGAGAGGTCCCTAATGAGTTATGCTTGCTGACTCCTGCTATGCTAAATGGTTGGCATGGAAAACCTGCTAAGAGAATATCATGATTAGGAATGTCTTTGGCATCTATTTGGGTTATATCGCCTGAAGGTATTTCTCCATAATTAGCCTCATAAGTTTTTTGGGCTAGTTTATCCCACTCTGATGAAAATACACACTTTAATCCAGCCTTCTGGAAGGCTAACCTAAACCCCCCAATCCCTGCAAATAAATCAATAAAAGTGAATTGGGTGTTTGAAATTATATGTATCATATAACTCACAATTTGATTTTCAAAACACAAACTAATTAACTATCTCATGATACCATATTTAAGTGTAAATCTACAACTATTGGATTATTCTAATCTCCTTAAATAACCTACGCCCCCGCGCTCACCAGCGTGTCATAGATGGTTTGCGCCCAGTGGCGGACACGTTCAGGATACCCCTCTATGCCATCACCCATGACATCATAGGCGGTGAATGACCATATCATCGGTTTAGCATACGAGGCTTTATCGGTGTCGGTGGCAGAAATTTTGAATTGCCTCACATCCGATTGTACGGCGTGGCGTGTTTCTTGGCGGATGGTTTGGGGTGATTTTTGCCCGATTAAAAATTCGGTGAGCAAATATTTTGCATTTTCGAGTCCTGCGCGGGTGTATAAATGCGGGTGTTGCAGATGATAACATAACACCGTTAGGTGATGAACCGCACCTGCTCGTGGGTCTATAAAATCCCAGACAAGGCATTGCTCAAATGCCAACCGACACCAAAGGTCTTTTTCATCGGCGGGTGCGCCACAAGCAGGGCAGGTCATCATACATCATCCTAAATCCTTTATGGATATTTGATGGACGGCATCACTACCGCCCATCGCAAGAGGAATTATTCGCCAGCAGTAAAGGTGATGATTGCGCCTTCACCTGGGTTAGAAACAGCGTTGATAGAGACAGCATACGAGCCATCTACCGGGCTTTTAG
>CALDGT010000582.1 GCA_937942935.1 uncultured Chloroflexota bacterium
GGTCGGCATGGAGGGGATTAATATCGCCAGATAACCGATAAATCAGGGCTTGGATGGGTAATGTGATTTGTTCTTCTGTGGCATCGGGTGCGCGGTCTGGGATGGTGATGCTGGTGGCAGATGTGCCACGTTCCCCGCCGAATCCGCCCATGCCCCGAATGAACATCGAAGATTCTTGGAACGATACTTTTTCGCCTTTATCATCAAAACTGTCTACATGCGTTACGACCAACATACCACTGCCTTTATCGAAAATATTGGCAATTTTGACATGGCTAGTGATGGTTGCGTTGGCAGGGACAGGCTTAAAGAGTTGCAGATATTGTTCGCCATGCACCAGCATCATTGGGTTAAATTCGATTGTGCCGATTTTGCCACTGAGCAATTGCTCAATCATTTGGGTGGTAAAAATGACGGGGTAGGTGGGCAATACCTTAAACCCATCGGCGTGTAGTTCATAAACAAATGGTAATTCATCGGCATTCATGGGGTCGGCACAAGCCCCCACACCGAGCGCATACAGGCTCACATCACGCGGTGTATAAGTGAAGACATAGGTTGGTTGTGGGGATGAAATCGCTTGTTGAACTTGTTCTAATGTAACAGACATTTTAGAAAAACTCGCTTCCTTTATTTTTTATCAAATCTAAATTTGATTTTATTATAACCGCCTAGCAATCGCAGGGCAAACACTGTTTGCGCCTAATGGACTGCTTGGCATATAATCGAATTATTGCAGATAATTTCTGAGAGGAGCAACTCAATGACCAAAAAACGCTTATTGATTATTTTATTTTTTGCTATGTTCAGCCTGATGGTTGGAATTGTATCGGCACAACCGCCTCGACCAACCCCACCACCCACCGATTTTACGCCACAGCCACCCACACCGATTGCCCCTAGCCCAACGATTACGCCAACCCAACCCCGTATCGAAGCCACACCGACTTTGCGTGGTGGAAATGTGAACCCAACTCCCACGACTCCTGTGTTAGCATCACCAACCCCCGATTTTCCGACAACCGATTTTATGCCACTCGCGCCCACAGCAGGGCGGACATTTATCACCCGCGAGAATTTATCTGAGGTGGTGTTGTTGGCGCGTATTGTCCCCCCGAATTATTATGATGGATTTGGGTTGGTCGGGGTCGAATTCTCGCCAGATGGTCGGTATATCCTCATCAGTGGGAATCAGGGTTCGGTGCATTTTTATGATTTGATTGCGCTCCGCCGTGGCGAAGCAGAACCCTTATTTTCGTTCACAAATGGCTCACAAACGGTTTGGGATGTGGCATTTCATCCCTATCTTGACCAATTTGTCGCGTGTTCTGCCGATGGATTTATCGCCTTAAAAGACTTTGAAGGGAATAGTTTACAAGAAATTTCTGCGCCAATTTCGGCGACCCAATGTAACTATTCGCCAAAAGGGGATTTATTTGGGTATTCTGGTGCTAACCAAGCCTATCGGTATTTTGTGGATGCAGAAGGTTCCCTCACATTTGATGAGGATGTGATTTATACAGAATCGAGCGCTCACGATGTCATCTTTTCTGGGAGTGGCACAATTTTATATACATCGGGCGGGACGGGCGTGACGGCTCATGCGATGGATGGCGATACCATCTTATGGCGTAGCTTAGATATCACCAATGTCTGGTCTGTGAATCCGTTGCCAAGTGGCAATCTTCTGGCTACAGGTT
>CALDGT010000583.1 GCA_937942935.1 uncultured Chloroflexota bacterium
AACAGGCACGCTTTCACGCGGGATATTATGGCTATCGCCCAAAGGGACACGCTTACGCCTGCATTTTGAGCGATTCGCCAGCGCCGATAATCCGCATGTATTGGTCATACGCCTGCTCATCCAACCCTTGAGCGAGGGCAATCACCACATCCGCATTGAAAGCCTACTCGATGCAAGTGTGACTAATCCACAAAAAATTTCGCATTGGGCGCATATCCAAACCAAAGCCGATACGAATCATATTGAATTTGTCGGGAAAACCGACCAAAGCGGGTACGAAGTGGCGATGGTCAGTGGGGTGCATATCAGCACAGAACATACCCTCACGGCGTATGAATCGGAGCAAAAACCCGCCCAACATGCCACATTCACACTTGGGCATAACGAAAAAGCCATCGTGACCAAATATGTGACCTTTCATACCACCCGCGATACCACCACGCCACTCGCCACAGCCCTCCACACCCTCAATTTGGCAATGAACACCCCGTATGAGGCGCTCAAGTCGGCGCATGATACGGTATGGGCAACCCATTGGGAAAAGATGGACATCCTCATCGAAGGGGATGAAATCGCACAACGGGCATATCGGTTTTGTATGTATCACTTGCTTATCGCCCTGCCCCAAGAGGAGCGCGTGAGTATTGCCGCCAAAACATTAAGTGGATATGGATACAAAGGGCATGTATTTTGGGATACTGAGTTATTCATGCTCCCGCCGTTTAGCATCTCGTATCCAGACTATGCCAAGCGGTTGCTGATGTATCGTTATCACAATTTGGCGGGGGCGCGTGCCAAAGCCAAAGAAGCCGGTTATTTGGGCGCGATGTTCCCGTGGGAAAGCACCGATACAGGCGAAGAAACCACCCCGCGTTGGACAGACCCGCATCCGATTACAGGCGAAAAAATTCGCATTTGGACGGGTGATAATGAGCAACATATTTCATCAGACATCGCCTATGCGGTGTTGCAATATTGGCAATGGACGGGTGATGATGCGTGGTTTGCTCATTATGGCGCAGAAATCATACTCGATACCGCCATTTTTTGGGGCAGTCGAGCAGACTATAACCCCGAAAAAGACCGCTATGAACTCAAAATGCAAATTGGTCCCGATGAATATCATGAAAATGTAGATAACAGTGTGTTCACCAACAAATTGGTGCAATGGCATTTGCGCCAAGCCATGCAAACAATCGAATGGCTCAAGCAAAAATATCCCGACCAAGCCGAACATTTAGAACAGACACTAGGCATTAATCAAGATACACTATCATTATGGTTTATCGCCTCAGAAAAAATGTATATTCCCATGAGCGATGAAAATGGCGGTGTTCTTGAGCAATTTGAGGGGTTCTTTGACCGACTCAAGCCGTTTAATCTGGAAGATTACACCCCACGCACCAAAAATATAGATTGGATGTTGGGGCAACATCAAATGCAATCCACGCGGGTTATTAAACAAGCCGATGTCGTCATGCTCATGGCAATTTTGGGCGACACATTGGGCGATAAAGATTTTCTCATGCGAAATTGGGAAACCTATTTGCCTGTGGTTGACCATGGGTCATCGCTCAGTCCGTCCATTCATGCGTGGGTCGCCTCGCGCTTGGGACTAATAGATGAGGCATACGATTTATTCATCTATAGCGCCACCATTGACCTCGAAGACCATAAAGGCAATGTGCATGATGGCATCCACGCCGCCTCATGTGGTGGGGTATGGCAAGCGATTGTGTTTGGGTTTGCGGGCTTGGCAATAAAAGATGGTGTGCCTGTTGTGAACCCCAATTTACCCGCCCATTGGCATAGGCTCAAATTCACGGTAAATTATGCAGGAAAAGCGTATATATTCGACATCAAAGGACAAAACGCATGACCAAAGGGCTCATTTTTGATTTAGATGGCGTGATAACCGATACCGCCGAATATCATTTTCTCTCTTGGCAACGCCTCGCAGAAGATGAAGGATTAACCTTCACACGCCAAGATAACGAGGCGTTGCGCGGGGTATCTCGGCGGGCA
>CALDGT010000584.1 GCA_937942935.1 uncultured Chloroflexota bacterium
CGGAGCAAATTCCAGATGGTTTGCGTCAATTACAACAACTCACACGCGGGGCTATCGCCGATATGCGAATGTTATTGCTCGAATTACGCCCAAATGCCATTGAGCAAACCCGCCTGCCTCAATTGCTCAAGCAATTATGTGAGTCGTATGTGGGGCGCAACGGCATTATACCCGAATTGATAGTAGACGAAAGTATCGCGCTACCTGTGCCTGTTCGTCATGCGTTTTATCGGATTGCACAAGAATCGCTCAATAATATTGCCAAACATGCCAAAGCCACTAAAATAACCATCACCCTCGAAAAAAATGCGTCTACAGTGATGCTTAAAATTCACGATAATGGGATTGGATTTGATGTAAATCGTATCGCAGATGGCGCTCATTTTGGTGTCAAAATTATGCAAGAACGCGCACAAGGATTAAATGCAATTTTTCACCTGAAAAGCAAGCCAAATCAAGGTACTTCAATTTATGTAGCATGGGATATAGCATGAATAACCAATCCATTCGTGTATTAATCGTAGACGACCACCCAATGGTGCGAGTTGGGTTAAAAATGCTCATTAATAGCATTGAGCATATCACACCAATCGGCGAAGCCTCTGATGGGCTTGAGGCAATCGCGTTTTGTAAAGAAAATCCGCCAGATGTGATTCTGATGGATATTAAAATGCCTCAGATGGATGGTATTGAAGCGACAAAATCTATTTTGCAACAGAACCCCAATATTCGGGTGATTGCGCTCACCAGTTTTAGAGATGATCACTTAGTACATGGCATTTTAGAAGCAGGGGCATTGGGATATTTGCTCAAAGATGCCGATGGCGAGCAAATTAAACATGCTATTGTAGATGTCATGGCAAATAGTGGCACAATTGATACCAAAATTATTCAAAGCCTCTTGCGCCCTAATATTCACAATCCATTATCTGAGCGAGAGAATGATGTCTTAAAATTGATGACACAAGGCATGACTAACCAAGAGATTGCCCAAAAATTGGTCATTAGCCAATCTACAGTCAAATTTCATGTGAGCAATATTTTAGTTAAGCTAAAGGTCAACACACGGACAGAAGCAGTTGCCTACGCACTTCAGCATCATTTTGTAGATATATAGCCCTAGACTTTTAGCTAGGTATAAGACTAGCCATTAGGCACCATAAAACTATGCCTTTAACCAATATCTTAATTTTACACATCTCTATATGATAAAGATGTGTATTTACACTATTTATTGCCAAATAAAAGGGCAACCATGATTCGTATTCTATTGGTTGATGATTATGAGATGGTGCGTAGAGGGTTAAAATGGCTCATCTCTACCGCAAGTGATTTACAACTTGTTGGAATTGGCACAAATGGATATGAGGCGGTTCAATTATGTGAACAACTCGCGCCAGATGTTGCCCTAATAGATTCGCAAATGCCCTTGTTAGATGGTATTAGCGCAACCAGAAGAATCAGGGCAAAAGCGTTATCAACAGCTATCATCATTATGGTCGGTTTTATGGAAGAAATATCAACCGATGAGATTCTTTTGGCAGGGGCAAATGATTTTCTGTTCAAAGACGGTGATGGTCAAACGATTTTACAAACCATTCATCGTGTTGCACAAAAGATATCATAAATAAAGGATATGGATTATGTATACCCTCAAATCAAAAGACCCTCATATTAACGCACTACTGGAATTGTTAGAAGATGTTCTGAATCAGAATGTGTTATTAGAGAAAGAAATCGAAACAGAAAAACTCAAAAACCAAGAATATGCCAGCATTATAACGTCTATTCGCACACCGCTAACCGTCATTCGCACATCGGCAACTATCGTTAACCATTATTATCAGCAATTATCATCAGAAAAAAGAAACATCCACCTCGACAATATTGATAGCCAAGTCGAATATATCATTCAATTACTCCAAGAATTAAGCATTATCAGTTCCAACAATCTCCATGCAAACCCCGCATAAATGCGCTACAATATAAAAAAATATCATATAATAGCCTTTTGAATTTGACAGAATGATTCACTAGGTTTATATTTTGAAATTATGATGCAGACTTATCACTCAAATAATGGGTTATTTGAGCGTTATTTTAGGAGCGCATGTAGATGATACAGAACAACGATAGTTTTCGCCTCATCGTCCGCAGAGGACCTCAACCGAATCAGGTCTTTGAATTAAACAAAGATGTTATCACGCTCGGACGCGATATTACTAATGACATCACCATTAATGACCCCGAAGTGAGTCGGCATCATTTACGCATCACTCGTGGGACAGATGGTTATAACCTCGAAGATTTGGGGTCTACAAATGGCACGTTCATCAACGGGCAACGTCTCACAGGGAGTCGGGCATTAAATCGTGGCGATATGATAGGATTGGGCGAAACAGTGACACTCACTTATGATGTGATGCGCCCACAACAATCGCAACAACCACCGAATCAATATTCGCAACCCCAACAACCACCTAGCCAATATGCGCCTCCACCCCAGCAACCGCCAAATCAATATTCGCAACCCCAACAACCACCGAATCAATATTCACAACCTCAACAACCGCCGAATCAATATGCCCCACCACCCCAACAATATGGGCAACCCATAGGTGGACAACCCAATTATTATCAACAAGGGCAAGTGCCACCTGCGCCGAATAATTACGATGCGGGGTATGACCAACAAGCGCCAGATTATAATCAGAATCCGCCCGGTTTCGATTATGACCCTTATGCTGTGCGCGAAGAAGAGACCCCCAGCACATGGCGTTGGGTGGTGATTGGTTGTGCGGGCTTATTGCTGTTTTGTTGTTGTGCTTCTGTCATCGGGTTGGTAATTATTGATACCGCCAGATTATGGTGTGAATTACCCATCTTCAAAGATATTGTCACCCCAGTTGTCGGGTTGGTTGCCGAAGCATTGGGAATCGTTGGCGAAGCCATCACCTGTAGATAATTTTTACGCATAAGGGCGCAAAAATATGCGCCCTTATCTGTTTATTCTAATGGGATGAGTGTTTGCACCCCTGCTGATGGGTTACTCTCTGCCGACCAGCCTTCAGTATTATCTGCTATTCGTATTTTCCACCACACAAAACCATCTTCTTCTACTGGTCCATCAATCACATCTACCACTGTTCCATCTTGTAATGATGTTAAAATCACCCCACCGAGTGATGGATTTTCACGCAAGCGTACCGTGCTATTGCTGGTGGTGTTGATTACCGCTTGCCCGCCAACAGAAATGCTTGGTAAAGTCGGCGCGGGTGTTTGTGTCGGGAACACAAATGGGGTTGGCGTAATTTCTGAGACACCATCTTCGCAATATGGGGCTAGACCAAATTGCTCACGTTGAGCGCAGGTGGGGATTGGCACATAACGATTGGTATATGTCCACGCCAATAAATCTTGTGGATTGAGGAGCAATCGCCATTCGCGCAAAGTTGCATCGGTCATGCCCGTGAGCAAAGATTGACCATTTTTGCCAAAATCAACACTCCTAAATGAGGGATTAACCGTAGATGTGCTGGTTATCCGATAGCGCCGAATTTCTGCGCCTGTCGCCACCTCCCACACACTGAGGCGACGGTCAGACCCACCACTGGCGATATTTAAGCCATCGGGCGAAAAAGCAACCCCCATCACGGCGAGGTCATGCCCTGTAATCCGCCGAATAACACGGTCACGGGCGCTCAGGCTTTCATCCGATACATCCCAAATGAACACCCCCCCATTTTCTGCACCCGATACGGCTAATGTCCCTTGTGGGTTAAATGCCACCGAGCGCACCCCTGCCCCATGCCCCTTATATTCACCGAGCGATTCACCCGTCTCGATATCCCATAATAACAAGGTTTGGTCGGCAGAAGCCGATAAAATGCGCGTTCCATCGGGACTAACCGCAATATCATAAATTTGGTCGGTGTGTCCAACATCATCCTTGCCGATTTTTGGACCAAATTGCCGAATTTTTTCGCCTGTGGTCAAATCCCACAAGATAATTGCGCCATCGGCATCACCAGAAACAGCCCGCAGATTATCTGGTAAATAAGCCACAGCCAAAACATCATTCGCATGACCGATTAATTCTTTTTGAATTGTCCCCGTATCCACATCCCACAAAATCACTTTATCATCGCCAGCGCCCGATAATGCAGTGGTGTTATCGGATGATAATGCCACATCAAAGACAGAATCTGTATGACCTCTAAATTCTTGAATCGTGAGACCTGTGGCAACTGACCATAAACGCAATGTGCCATCAAATGAACCAGATAATACGGTTAAATCATCTTCACCATACACCCCAACGACTGTTCGCAACCGCGCATCGTTGCTCTGATGCCCAGAAAACACAATGGTCTGTTCTGAATTTTTCAAATCCAACAACCGCGCAAAACCATCATCTGCCCCAGAAAACATCATCTGACCATCTTGAGAAATGGCAATCGCAAAAACAGGCGCTTCGTGGTCGTTAAAACTTTTCACAGGAGAGGTGACATTCACATCCCATAAAATAATGCTGGTATCTTCTGATATGGAGATAAATGTGCGACCATCGGGGAAAAATGCAACCCCTGTCACATCATCATTATGTTGCTCAAAAGTGCGGATGAGGCTAGTTGTATTTACCACATCCCACAGGCGAATTGTATTATCAATTGAACTCGATAACACCCGCGAGGCGGCGGTTGGGCTAAATGCGACGGATAACACATCATCGCTATGTCCACTCAAAAATTTGATGAATCCGTCATTCAATGACCATACACCCACACGGTCATCATCAGACCCCGATGCGAATAATGTGCCATCATTATTGAACGACAAACTATTCACGGCGCCACTATGCCCACTATAATTTTGAACTAATTCGCCTGTGGTTGAATTCCATAGGATAATTTGGCGGTCTTCTCCGCCTGTGAGCAAAAATAAATCATCAGGGCTATAAGCAAGGGTATTTGCCCCACCATTATGAGCATCCCACCGCAAAAATTGGGTTTGGGTGGCGATATCCCATATCACAATGCGTCCATCTGCCCCTGCTGAGGCAATTTTTTGCCCATCGGGGCTAAACACAATAGCACGCACCCGATTAGTATGCCCCGCTAAATTTGTGCCAGACAACCGAAATAATTCATCTCCAGTGTTGGCATCCCATACAATCACCGCATTTCCCACCCCACCCGCGAGTAAATTTCCATCTGGTGAAATGGCAGTCGCCAAGACTGATACACTCTCCAAATCAAATAAAAAGCGGGTACCGGGTGAATATGCCACCTCTGCCAAAATCCGTTGTGATTGGGGTGGCGCGTCTGCAATTTCGTTGGCAGAAACCGCCAATAACACCGCCACTTCGTTCAGATTATCACTCAATGCCCTGTCAGCACTCGAAGCCAAAGCCAAACTCCGCGCTTGTAATTCATTCAATACGGCTTGGGCGCGGGCTTCATCTACATTCCGCAATGCGTCCTCTGCCTCTTTTTGGGCGCTAAAAGCCCGTGCTTGGGCATTCACCGCAATCAAACTCAAGATAAGCGATGCCAATAACCCAATTGCCAAAAAGCTGAGGGCAATCCGCAAGCGATTTTGTGAGCGCCTGCGGAGGTCTAATTCTCGTTCTAAGCGTTCTCGCTCTAGGCGTTCTCGTTCTTCATTTTCTTTGATACTGGCTTGGATAAATTCGCGTTGGAGCGCAGTGGCATCGGCTTCATCGAGCCAAATCTCGGCACGCGCAAGCCGATTCCCTGTGAGCAAATAGGCTTTATCGCGCTTGGCAGATGCCCAATCGTTGGCAGATTGCAAAATTTCACTGCTCAAACGCAAATTTTCTTTATCTTCTGCCACCCATGCTCTAAATCGTTCCCATTCGCGGATGAGCGCCTCATGCCCAATATCCACCATAATCGTTGGGGCAGATTGGGCGCTATTGGGACGAATTTGAAAATTGGTGATGAGCAGGCGTGTATCGGCAGAGGTGAGGATTTCGATGAGTTCTTCAACCGCTTCGGCTGGCACATCCCGAAAAGTGAGGTCGGCGCGGTCTACACGGCGACGAGTCGCCTCGCCAATTTCGCTCACTTCAATCAGTCGCAACAACACACGGCGCATAATCGCTTGTTGGGCGGCATTGAGGTCATTATAAATATCTTCGGCATGACGGGCTAATGCTCGTTGAACCCCCCCAATATCTTCATAGGCTTTGGCGGTCAATTTGATGCCATCGCGCCTCATATACAATTCTTTGAGCGCATATTGCAACAACGGCAATGACCCCGGTTGGCGCACCACATCATCCAAAATACGTTGTGCCAAATTGGGCGGGTCATAACTAAGACCCACCGCCCGCGCGGGTCCCTCAATAGCACGGAGCAATTCGGCTGGTGTCATCTCGGTGGCGATGACCATATTTTCTTGTTCAAATAATTCTGCGAGGGATGGATACCGACTGAGCCTATCAAAAAAATCGGCTCGCATGGTGATAATCACACTAATGCGCCCACCTTTATGCGTCACAGCCGAGTGAAGCAAGCGCATAAAAATTTCGCGGTCAGATTCGCCCGCACGGGTGAATAATTCTTCAAATTGGTCTATAACCATCACCATTTTTGCATCGGGGTTGGCGTCTCCCAAGACCCGCGTCACAAATGGGTGCAAATAATCTATAGATTCATAAAATAGTTTGGTCAATTTATCGGCTTCTTGCCCTTCAAGTAGTGGCGCAAGCCGTTGTGATAATGCCTCTATGGGGTTGCTACCGGGGGTAAACACAATAATCCGCCATGTGTCGCTCCCGCGAATTTTACCTGCTCGTAATGCAGGCAAAACACCCGCCCGCACCAACGAACTTTTTCCGCTACCACTCGCGCCGACCACTGCCAAAAAGCGGGTTGCGCGGTCTTGGCGCAAGCGATGAAGGCATTTATCAATCAGTGTTTCACGCCCAAAGAAAAATGCCGCATCTGTTTGCTGAAAGGCTTCTAATCCTTTGAATGGATTGGGGATATTATTGGGGTCTACGGAGTCATAAATCCCGAGTCGGCGTTTTCCGGGGATGGCGAGGAGCAATTCTGGAAAGGCTTCTTCATAACGCCCTTCAAAATTGATGAAATGTAAAT
>CALDGT010000585.1 GCA_937942935.1 uncultured Chloroflexota bacterium
TGTGGATAAAGGGGATGCAAGATGTTGAATCCAGACCAAATTTTAATTGTGCAAGAAACTTACTTAACATTTGCCACGAATGCCCAACGTGCAGGCAAGTTATTTTATGACCGCCTATTTGAAATTGACCCCACCCTCAGACCTCTTTTTAAGGGTGATATAGATGCCCAAGCCATCAAACTCATGCAAATGGTAGGGACAGCCGTGAGTGCACTCCGCAAACCCAGTTTATTGAATGACGCAGTAGGTGCATTAGGCAAGCGACACGTTGGATATGGGGTAAAAGCCGAGCATTATAACACGGTTGGCGAAGCCCTGTTGTATGCTATCAAAACCCAACTCAAAGATAATTTCACATCCGATGTCGAATTGGCTTGGCGAGCCGTTTATGCAGAATTGGCACGAATTTCAATTGAAGCGACAGGAATGAATTGATATTAGAATTTTAATTAACATATAAGCAATATCAATTCTCCGTGTAACGAACTTATGATAAGATGGCGTGATGGAGGAATATGATGTTCTGCGAAACTCTATGAGGAGTTTTTTTCGCTTACATTGCAGATACCGGAGGGGAACATCATGATAACTCCACATCAGACTTTAATTGTCTTGAACACATACATTATTTTTGCTGGTAATCCCAAACAAGCTGGCAAAATTTTTTATAATTATCTATTTGAGATAGCACCAGAACTCAAACCCATGTTCAAAGGGGATATAGATACACAAGCATCTAAACTCATGCGGATGGTTGGAACAGGTGTCAAAACACTCCATAAACCCGAATTATTCAATAAGGTGTTATCCGATTTGGGCAAGCGACATGTGAATTATGGGGTCAAACCAGAACATTATACCGCCGTTGGTGAGGCGCTGATACATGTGGTTCAATCGCAACTCCAAGATGGCTTTACACCAGAAGTTGAGGATGCGTGGCGGGCTGTATTTGATGAATTAGCCCGTGTTTCGATTGAAGGGATGGAATAGGCATAGAAAAATTGTATTCTATTTCATCGCATCGGCAGGACGGCAATTGAGCCTATTTGATAGCTAATGTCGGTGGGCTGGGCTATACTCTGCAAAAAGGAGTCCTATGATGCAAAAACGCACACTCGGAAAAAGCGGTTTAGAAGTCTCTGCGCTTGGTCTCGGTTGCATGAAGATGAGTTTTGGCGATAGTCCTGTTGGGGATAAGCAGGAGATGATTCGATTTCTGCATATCGCCGTTGAGCGTGGCATCACTTTCTTCGATACCGCAGAGGTTTATGGTCCCTACACCAATGAGGAATTACTCGGTGAAGCCCTTTCGCCCTTTCATGGACAAGTGGTAATTGCGACAAAATTTGGTTTTGAACTGAACCAAGACGGAAGCGCGGGTTGGACAGGGTTAAATAGTCGCCCAGAACATATTAAACAAGTAGCAGAAGCATCACTCAAGCGCCTCAAGGTGGAGGCAATTGACCTTTTTTACCAGCATCGTGTTGACCCAAATGTGCCGATTGAAGATGTAGCAGGTGCGGTTAAAGACCTCATCCAAGCGGGTAAAGTCAAGCATTTTGGTCTATCAGAGGCAGGCGCTCAGACCATCCGTCGCGCTCATGCCATACAACCTGTGACGGCTATCCAGAGCGAATATTCGATGTGGTGGCGAAAACCGGAAGAGGAAATTATCCCCACCTGTGAAGAACTTGGCATTGGATTTGTGCCATTTAGCCCACTCGGTAAAGGATTTTTGACGGGCAAAATTGACGAGAATACTACTTTTGATAGCTCCGATATTCGCAGTAAAATCCCACGCTTTAGCCCAGAAGCACGCAAAGCCAATCAAGCCCTCATTGATTTACTGGCAGAGATTAGCCAGAAGAAAGGGGCAACACCCGCCCAAATCGCCCTCGCATGGTTACTCGCACAAAAATCATGGATTGTACCTATTCCG
This sequence comes from uncultured Chloroflexota bacterium, assembly GCA_937942935.1. Taxonomy (GTDB): domain Bacteria; phylum Chloroflexota; class Anaerolineae; order Aggregatilineales; family Phototrophicaceae. Next base: position 1,940 of record CALDGT010000585.1, read on the forward strand.
GGTAGCCGAAAATTGGAACGCCTAGACGAAAATCTTGGGGCGGTGGCGGTTCACCTAACATCTGATGACCTGCATGAGATTGAAACCGCTACGGCACAAATCGCCATACAAGGGGCGCGATACCCAGAAGAACATGAAAAGCTGACTGGTCTATAAATAAGATGCCCTCTTTCCACACAATGAGAGAGAGGGCATCGTGGATAATTTATGCGCCACGCGCAATATCATTGCCGTGTAAGCGATTGTGATGGATGGTGAAATACAACATCTCGCGCACCGTAATCACACCAATCGCAGGGTGCGGAATTTTATATTTGTCGAGGTCGGCTTCTGACCATCCGTCTAGTGCGTTTTCAATACGACTATTGGCATCATCCCACGTTTCAATGAGATAAGTTTTCACATCTGTAACCCCTT
>CALDGT010000586.1 GCA_937942935.1 uncultured Chloroflexota bacterium
TCGTCCTCATCGTATTTTTGAATTTGTGCATTGATGAGTTGGCTTATTTTATTCAATAAACTATCGCGTTCATACGCCGACTTCATCAAAATTTCTTCAACCACACCCGATAATTGTTCTCGGTCTTCGCTAGTGAGGTCTTTTGCAGTCACCACAATGACAGGGATAGAACTCCCATGCTCCGTTTTTTGCAATTCGGTCAATAATTGAAAACCATCCATTTCGGGCATCATCAAATCGAGCAAAATGAGGTCTGGCGCAAATGTATCCAATTTTTTCAGGGCATCCAAACCATTTTCGGCTTCTTCTGTAACCCATCCCTCTTTTTCGAGGGTGCGCGTGACCATATCGCGTTGATTGGGGTCATCATCAACCACCAAAATTTGACCGAATAATGCTGATGTGGTCGCTTTTTTGCGGAACATTTTGAGCGTATCTATCAATTTTTGACGGTCAATCGGTTTCGTCAAATATCCCGCCGCGCCTAACGCAAACCCGCGTGTGCGGTCATCTACAATCGAAATCATCACGACAGGGATATGAGCCAAATCGGGGTCGGATTTGAGTTGTTCCAACACACTCCATCCATCCATGCCTTGCATCATCACATCCAGAGTAATCGCATCGGGCTTTAACTCTTTTGCAATTCGTATACCTTCTGCCCCATTGGTCGCCACACCCACCGAAAATCCTTCTTTGGCAAGTGAGCGCACAATGAGGTCGCGCACAGTGGGGTCATCATCAATCACTAAAACCAACCCACTAGCAGGTGCATCTATGCGGGTATCTGCCGACATCTTTGGCGCAAGTTGCGAATCAGGAGATTTGCTGTTATCTACCACCATCACAGGGAAAAAGGCGGTGAAGGTTGTACCGACTGTAAGTTGGCTTTCGACTGTAATATCGCCGCCCATCATCTGGCAAAAACGTTTGCTGATGGTCAGACCCAAACCCGTCCCGCCATATTTACGGGTAGTGGACGCATCGGCTTGTGTAAATTCGGCAAACACACTGTTCACTTGGTCAGGTGTCATGCCAATACCTGTATCGCTGACACGGAACACCAAAAAGTCTTTATCATCCATTTTTTCGACACTCGCTACGAGCGTGATTGTGCCATTTTCGGTGAATTTGGTGGCATTACTGAGCAAGTTGAATAAAGTTTGGCGGGTCTTCGTTAGGTCTGCGCGTGCCAATCCAACACTATCATCAATTTGTAATTCAAATTTGTTCTTGTTTTTCTCGACCAATGGCGAGATAGTCGAAGCCACATTATCCAACATGGCAGACACA
>CALDGT010000587.1 GCA_937942935.1 uncultured Chloroflexota bacterium
GTATTCATACGTATGCAACACACCATTTTCATCTGTCCAACGGGTGACAGCGCCGAGTGGGTTAAATTCTAATGCCCACACATCTTCACTCGTGTTGCTGGTGAAGGCGATGCTCACATCCCACGCGCCCCCTGCGAGGTTGGGCGTGTAACTAATCACCCGCCGTCCGTCTTGGTCAATGGCTTCAATCAGTCGCCCATGCACATCATAACTGAGCGATAAATCGCCACCGCCATCGCAAGTCGGCGCTGTGCCATAGACGGCTTTTGTGCCACCCGTGATGATGGGACAATACACAATTTGGGTCGTGTTGGTCGCATCGGCGAGGCGGGTTGTGCGCCCCATAAAATCATAATTCGCGCCAAAGGTCGCCCGATGGCTGGTCTCGACATTATAGGTGCTATTGAGGGGGATATTCGCTTGGCTTAGGCTGACGCTAGGCGGTTGCCCCGCCACATAATCGCCCCAAGTGACTTCACGCAAGCCAAAAGCCTGATTCCCTGCGGTGGTATTGAGCAGGCGCAGGCGGGTGGTATCGCCATTCATGGCGAATTGCCATTCTTGGAAGATGGGTTGCGAGCCATTGTTATCGCGCACACCCACGCGCACCGCCCGCAATTGACGGCGGGTATCGAAGAAATAATCGGCGCGATTGGTGAAGGGTGTGCCTTGTAAAATGGTTTGTTGGGTGATTTGCAAACCAAATTGCAGGGTGGTGTTATCTACGGCATTGGCGTTATAGCTGTAATCGTTGATGATGCCGCTACTGTCTATCGTCCGCCGAATTCGCCCTAGCGCATCATAAACGGTGGTGGATGCCCGTCCGTAGGGGTCGGTGATGACCACACTTTCGCCACGCACCAATTGTTCGGTAGCATCCGCAAGCGCAATGTTTGGGGTGGGTGTATAGGCGGTGGTGGTGATGTAGGGGAGCAATTCATCGCCACCGATTGCGCCAACCCATTCGGTTGTGGCAATTTCGCGCCCAAGCACATCATAGGTGCGCGTGGTCTTGCGGATGATAACCTCTGCTTGTTCGACACGGGTCTCGATGAGTTGATTGCGCCCATCGAATACGCTCACGGTGACGCTCCCCACAGGGTCGGTGAGGCGAATTTGTGAGGTGAGGACACCGTTTTCATCGGTGGTGGGGGCGGGGTATTCGATGGCATAACGCCCCAAAACACCATCGGTCACACCGATGAGCCGTCCCAAGCCATCCCATTGATAACTGACCTGATAGGGCAGGGTGTCGTTGGGGTTAGTCTGCACAAGGCTGACGACCAAGCCGACTGGGTTATAAAAATATTCCCATATTGCGCCATCATTGGCGCGGGTCATGCGAGTGACGCTAAATGGCGCGGTCTCTGACCATGTGAGGGCATAATCGGCGCCGTTGCGGTCTATATAACGGGTGAGCAAGCCGTTGGCATCGTATTCAAATTGTTCGGTTGTGCCATCGGCATAGGCGACGCTGGTGGGGCGGAACACATCGGCACGCAATTCGATAGGTTGGTCATAACCGATTTCGAGTTGTGGCAAACTAGAGAACGCGCACGCGATACATTGTAATTGCCCGTTGGGGGTATAGATATAATCACGGCTGGCGCGTCCCTGATTCGATGTCGAAACACGCGCTTCTACGCGCACCAAAAAGCCTGCTTGCAAGCCTTCTCCCCAACGATACACGGTGGGTTGGTCTTCTAGCCTATCACCTGTGCCAGCGAGTGGGGAGGTGGTTTGTGTGAGTTGATATGTTGTCCCGACTTCACGCAAACTGCCCGCATTGAGGCTATAGGTGTAATTCACCCCATTTTGCAGGCGGTCTGTGATGGTGGTGGTGCGCGTGTTGCCAGATATGACCGCGTTGCTCAGTTCATACACCGTGTTCGCAGCGGCTTGGACAATTTCGCTCGAAATGGCTTCGCCCACTTCGTTATAAACAAAATTCATGCGTTGGGCAATCGGTGCGCGGGGGTCATCGAAACTGGTCATGCGCCCAAATTCATCATACGTATACGTGGCGGTTTGTCCATCGGCATACGTCACGCCCGTGAGCAATCCATTTTGATACGTATAGGTGGTTTGCACACAATTATCGGCTAAAGCACAGGTAGATTCATCTGCGCCGATGGTCATATCGCGCAAAATGGTCTTGATGATGCGATGTTCGCCGTCATAATACAATTCCAATTGGCGCGGGGCAAAATCGCCGAGATGGTCGGTGATGATGACGGGTGTTTCGCCAATTTCGGATGCACCGTTCAGGTTGGTGCGCGGATAGGCGATGCTAATCACGCGCCCATAGTGCGGATACCCATAACGGATGAGCCGACCTGCGCGGTCAAATTCAAATTCTAAGCCGTTGTCTTGGGTTAAGCGCCAATTATCGGTGACGCTGGCTTTGATGAGCCTCCAACCGGGCATGGTGAGCGAGCGCATATCGGCGGTGGTATTATT
>CALDGT010000588.1 GCA_937942935.1 uncultured Chloroflexota bacterium
GCATTGAGGATAAATTCATGACCATTCCCGCCCGTTATATCGCCCTTGCCGACCAAATTGCCCAACGCTTTAGCCAATATGAGACTGTCCAAGCGGTTGCCATTGGCGGGTCGCTGGCAGGTGGATATGCCACCGATTCATCGGATATGGATTTATATATCTACAACACACAAGACCTCACTCACGCCCAACGCGCCGATGTGATTACCCCGTATGCGCGATTGCATCAGACAATAGATTTTTGGGGACCGGGCGATGTGTATTTTGATACCGAAACAGGGATTGAAGTGGATGTGGTGTATTTTAATGCCGATTGGATAACCGACCAAATGGCGCGGGTATTAGACCGTCACGAAGCATGGATGGGGTATACTACCGCGTTTTGGCACACCGTGAAGCACTCTCACCTCATTTATGACCGTACAGGCTGGTTTTCTGCATTGATGGCGAAGGCGCAATCCCCATATCCTGACCAATTGGTAAAAAATATTGTGAATCACAATCATCCTGTATTGCGCGAGATTGTGCCATCGTATCGCAAACAGATTGAAAGCGCGGTCAGGCGCGATGATTGGGTGAGCATCAATCATCGCGTGGCGGCACTTTTGGCGAGTTATTTTGATATTATTTTCTCGGTGAATCGGATTCCACATCCGGGCGAAAAGCGCCAATTGGAACATGCTTTGCGGATTTGCCAGACATTGCCAACTGATTTTGAGGTAGATGTGAAGCGTGTGTTGCAAAATGCCACCACACATCACATTATCGAAGCAATTCATACACTCGTGAATCACTTCGATATGTGGTTGCGCGAACAATCGCTAATATAATCACGGCAAATTGGTCAATCGGACATTCAATTCTGGGATTTTGACCCGCGCATCGAGCATCCGTTGGTCATAGACAAAATCATCGGTAGGCAACACTTTCCAGCGCATCCCATGTGTTTCGTTGAGTGCTATGGCGATTTCATAAAATGTCCATCGCGTATTGGAGTTGACCAGATAAACAGTCGGCGATTTGTCTATTAGGCTGACCAATGCGCTGGCGGTATCTGGGATGAATGAACAAGCAGGATACCAACGCCGACTCGCTTTCACTTCGCCCGTCTCTAACATCTGTTTGTGGAAAAAATCAATCATATTATTCGAGCCTGCGCTCTCGCC
>CALDGT010000589.1 GCA_937942935.1 uncultured Chloroflexota bacterium
CTAAAGACATCATGACAACTCACCAAGCTCTGATTTTTTTTATCGTCGACCCCGCCGATGGCACGACGGTACATCGCACTATCTCGAATACACAACAACCGTATGTGATTGCCGCCGATGGTGGGGTGCGAGTTGCAAAATATTTTGGTGTAGATATTCATACAGTTATTGGGGATATGGATTCTATTGCTCCCGATGATTATCAACGCCTCAAAAGTGCTGGCGCAACTTTTATTCAACATCCCCCACAAAAAGATTTTACAGACCTTGAATTAGCCTTATTACAGGCTGTCGAAAAAGATATTTCGTGGATGCGAATTATTGGCGGGATTGGTGGCAGATTTGACCAAACCTTAGCCAATGTTTATTTGTTGGCATTGCCAAAATTAGTCGGACGCGATGTCGGTTTGGTGGCGGGTGAACAATCTATGCGCCTACTCTATAGCGGGGTGCATCACATAGAAGGGCAGGTGGGAGATACTCTATCGCTCATCCCACTCGGCGGGGCTGTTAAAAAAATTCGCACCGATGGCTTGCAATACCCCCTCAAAGACGAAACACTCTATTTTGGACCCGCACGCGGGGTTAGTAATGTGTTTTTATCGCCAACTGTCACCCTGCATATTGGTGCAGGGCAACTGCTGGTTATTCATACAAATGGTCGTGCATAATATTTATATCTTCCCCTATTGACATTTATCACTCAAAATTAATCACATTCCTCTCATAAAAATCTATAGAAATCTACAAAAATATGTGTAAAATAGTAAGTGTGTGTAGATTTTGCAAGAGAATTAAGAACGATGCGTAGGGGCGAAAATTTTTGCGCCCCTACAACCGCTAAAAATTGATATTGGATAATGATGATGACTGACCAACCCACAACCGAACAAAATTTGACTGTTGGGCGAAACCTCAAAATTGGCTTTTTTCATTTGGGGTCTGGCATGGCAGATGTGATGGCGACAGGCGTATGGAATCGGGTGATGATTAGTGATTTAGGATTTGCCGCCACCCCGATTGGCTTGTTGGTGAGTTTGCGCTATTTTCTTGCTCCGCTTGGTATTTGGGCGGGGCGTGTATCTGACCGCAGGGCTGTTTTGGGGTATCGGCGCTTATTTTGGGTGTGGCTGGGGCGTTTTATGATGGTCTTGAGCATGTTTATGCTTGGGTATCAGACCGCCGCCTTTGTTAACGGAACACCCGCCGATATTTTTGCGTGGATAATTATCTCATCAGCAATGCTCCTATTTAGTTTGGGGAGTGCGCTGTCATCGAGTACCTTTTTGGCGCTCATTTATGACCGTTCAAATGCCAAACAACGCGGACGCTCGGTGGGCATTGTATGGACATTTTTACTGCTCGGTTTTACCGTTGGTGGCATCACCTTTGGTTTAATGCTCCCTAGCGATGTCAAAGTTGGCATAGATTATTTGCTAATGGGGATGAGTACATCCAATTTTTTTGATGTCGGTCCCGATTTTAGTGCCGATGCCTTGCTGAATCTGTTTCTAATGGCGGGGATGATATTAGGCTTTTTGTGGTTTTTCTCGTTGCTTGGTGAAGAAAAACGTCAACGGGCAGGGCTTATCCCAAATGCCACCGCCACCGAAGCCGAAACGAGCCTCATCAAAGATTTGGGCTTGGTCTGGAAAAGCCGTCCCATGCGTTTCTTTGGGATTTATTTGGGACTTTCGATGATATTTGCCTTCTCACAAGACCTCATCTTAGAACCATTTGCGGGTGATGTCTTTGATATGAGCGCCCGTGTCACGACCAAATTCGCCGCCTACTGGGGCAGTATGGCGATTTTAGGCACGATTATCTTTTTATTTTTGGCGCGTCGGTTGAAGTGGTTGACCAATTATCGCATGAATACGATTGGCGTATGGATTTTGGTCGTCACATTTGCCTTATTTGCGCTGTCATCGCTGTTTTCAATCCGTTGGATTGTGACGCCTGCACTTATCACATTGGGCTTGGGACTGGGGATTTGGAATGTCGGCACGCTTGGCATGATGATGGATATGAGTCCATTGGGCAAAGCAGGCACATTCTTAGGATTTTGGACATTATTGGTCACATTTGCACGCGGTTTTGGTGTGAGTGGTGGCGCAATTGCCCGCGATGTGGCGCTCAATATGACAGGTAGTGTCAATTTGGCGTATGGAATTGCTTTCGGCTTAGGTATGGTGGGATTGTTGGCATCGTTGTATGCCCTCAATCAAATTAGCGTCCCTGCTGTGGATGAACAACCCGTCAGCGCCGAAATCGTCTTTGCAGGTGCGATGGATTAATTTTTCATATCAGCAGGGCGCACTGCCCTGATACTTTAGGTACACATGGCTAACCGCTTGGGCGCTAGGAAGAACCCTAGTCGCTCATTTTTTTTCTAATATAATAGCGTGCATGACAACAACATCACGCGCACTTTCAAACAAACAAATTTTACTCTCGGCATTGGTCGTCCTGCTCGGATTTTTAGCCAGTGGGGTCTTGGGATTTATCCGCACCGCCGTTTTTTCTGCCACATTTGGTACAAGCGCCGAATTAGATGCGTTTTATGCCGCCCAACGGATTCCTGAATTATTATTCACACTGGTCGCTGGCGGGGCGTTAGGTTCGGCATTCATCCCCGTATTTTCGCGCTATCTCAAACCCGAATTGGCAGACCATGCGTGGAAACTCGCCAGTGCGGTGATGACCTTCTCATTCCTCATAGCGGGGATTTTGGGGGCATCGCTGGCATTATTCGCGCCGATTTATGTGCCGATTATCCTTGTGCCATCGGCATCGGCATCGCAACAAGCCTTAGTCATTGCGCTCACCCAGTGGATGATGATGACCACCGCCATTTTTGCTGTGAGTGGTCTGGTTATGGGTATCCTCAATTCTCATCAACAATTTTTATACCCGTCTTTGGCATTGAGTCTGAATAATATCGGTCTAATTATTGGCGCATTATTTATTGCCCCGAATTTAGCCCCATACACAGGTCAGACATCCGAAGCGAATATCTTTGGATTGGCGTTTGGCGCGGTTTTAGGGGCAAGTTTGCATTTAGTGGTGCAAATCCCCGGTTTATGGCGCGTAAAAGCCAAATTACGCCCGTTATTGGCTTGGCACTTAGAAGGTGTTCGTGAGATTTTAGGCTTAATGCTCCCGCGTGTGTTGGGATTAGCAGTGGTGCAACTCAATTTTTTGGTGAATGTCGCGCTCGCTTCTGGTATGGCAGAAGGTAGCCAGACTGCCCTCAGCACCGCGTGGTTTTTATTGTTTTTTGTGTTGGGGATTATCGCCCAAAGTTTGGGGACGGTGATTTTTCCGACCCTTTCGGCATTGGTCGCCGAAAAGGATATGACCACTTATAAAGCGCGGTTAGCATTAGCGATGCGGAGTGTGTTATTTTTGGCATTGCCCGCAACCGCAGGACTCATCCTTATGGGTGTGCCATTGGTATCGTTATTTGAACGGGGCGAATGGACATCCACCAGTACCCGCGCAACGGCTTGGGCATTATCATTTTTTGCGATAGGGATGGCAGGGCATAGCCTATTAGAGGTGTTATCCCGCGCATTTTATGCGTTGGCAGATACATGGACACCTGTCAAAATTGGGATGGCTTCGATGGTCTCGAATATTATCCTTAGTTTGATATTTATTCAATTCATTGGGGATAAAAATGCGCTAGAAAATGGCGCATTTGCGGGTTTAGCGTTGGCAAATAGCCTAACGACATTGGTCGAAGCGGGCGTGCTGTGGTGGTTATTGCATCGGCGCTTAGGCGGTATCCCCACCCAACATATTTTAGATGGGGCTTTCCGCGCAGGCTTGGCAACCATCGGCATGAGCGTGATTGTTTGGTTGATGACGGCTATTCTTACCGATATGCCGATGATACCCCTGTTATTGCTAGGTGCAGGTGGTGGCGCGGTGGCGTATTTTATTTTCGCGCTACTCTTGCGAATCGAAGAATTAGACGTGATTTTGGTACGCTTTAAGCTGAAGCGACGCTAGGATAATATGCCGATTGGCTCTGGGATGTCTCTGCCACGTTCTAATGCAATTTCTATCCAAAGACGTTTTGCTTCTTCAATAGCGGGTAGAATATCATCCCAGTGGTCAACTTGTGTCATGCAACCTTTTAGCTCTTTGATTTGCACAAACCATGCGCCATCATCAGGAATAATTTCAATTGTATAAGGCAGTATCAAGTAATCGTGCAGTGTTTTATTCGACATCATCTTCACTTTCTATTTCGTCTGTTTCTATTGAGATTTCATCAACTCCAAGCGATACGAGTTCTTCAATGATTTCAATCACTTTCTTGACATAAACCGATTTTACCTTTCGACCATGCAA
>CALDGT010000590.1 GCA_937942935.1 uncultured Chloroflexota bacterium
TTGATATTGCCGCCTATAGTGGGATAAGAATTTTTGTCAAAGCACTCAACACATGGTTTGAGGATTTGAACCGCAAATATCATGAGCCAATGCCAGAAGCGGTTGGCGATATTCGGGATATTTTAGATAAAATTCCCATCAATAAACTCCTCGTCCTAAAAGAAGGTGAGCCACAAAAAATCACTGAATTGCGGGCAGAATTTGAAGTTCAATTGGCAAATAAAGCGCGGGTTTTGCAACCCAGTTTTGGCGATATGATGGAGGTTTTGCCACCCAACACAGGCAAAGGTGCGGCGCTTAAAACATTGCTCAATGATTTGGGTGTTCATCCAGAAAATGCGATGGCAATCGGTGATGGCGAAAATGATATAGATATGTTCCACTTGGTTGGATTTGGCGTGGCGATGGGCAATTCGTGGGATATTGTCAAAAATGCGGCGAATATCGTTGTCGGCACAAACGATGAAGACGGTGTCGCACAAGCAATTGAACGATTTGTCTTGAATGGGACATCTTAACTAGAATCTACAGAAAAGGAAGGTTAGCCATGAAAAATATTTTAGTCACAGGTGCGGCGGGATTCATCGGGAGCGCCTTTGCCCGTTATATGGTGGCGAAATACCCCCATTACAACATCATCGTATATGATAAATTGACTTATGCAGGCAATTTAGATAATTTGCTCCCGATTAGCGATGAAGAAAATTATCGGTTTGAGCGTGGCGATATTGCCAGCCGTGAGACAGTTCATACAGTCTTGGAAAAATATAATATTGATACCATCGTCAATTTTGCCGCCGAAAGTCATGTAGACCGCAGTATTCTCTCGCCAGATGCGTTCATTCATACCGATGTGGCAGGGGTGTATGTGTTGCTCGATGAAGCCCGTCAGCATGGCATTGGGCGCTTTTTGCAAGTTTCGACAGACGAAGTGTATGGCGATGTACATACAGGTTATTCTGTCGAGAGTGATAATTTTTTGCCCAATAGCCCGTATGCCGCCAGCAAAGCCGCAGGCGAATTGATGGTACGCTCTTATCATGTCACGTATGGCATGGATACCGTCATCACACGCGGGAGCAATACCTTTGGTCCCTATCAATACCCAGAAAAATTATTGCCCCTATTCATCACCGAAGCACTTGATGATAAATCGCTCCCCATGTACGGCGATGGGATGCAAATCCGCGACTGGTTGTATGTCGAAGACCATGTGACAGGCATTGACTTGGCATTGCACAAAGGTGTGAGTGGCGAAGCCTATAATATTGCGGGCGAAAACGAAAAACGCAACTTTGATGTGATAAAAGCCATGTTACACTTAGTAGAGAAACCAGAATCACTCATTAAACGTGTCCCAGACCGTCCGGGTCATGACCGCCGTTATGCCATGAATTGTGATAAATTGCGGGCATTAGGTTGGCAACGGGCATATACCTTTGAACAGGCATTAGAAGCCACAGTCAACTGGTACAAACATAATGAGTGGTGGTGGCGTAAGATTAAAACAGGCGAATATCTTGATTATTATAAAAAACAATATGCCGAGCGTCTCGCCAGCGCGGAATAAATCATTGAGGAGTCTTTATATGCGTATGCGCCGTGTGTGGATTTTGGTCTTTGGTCTCATTGGATGTGTGGTGTGCATCAATCCTGTGATGGCACAAGGTAGACAAACTGCTTATCCGGAATCACGGCGCTATAGCATCGAAATTCCTAGCAATTGGGTTTATGAGACAACAACCAACCCCAATTATTTTTTTGTGGGAGAATCTTTGCAAATTGCCGATTCTGCTGAGACATTGCGAATTTACCACGAGACCAATGAGGTTGTTGGGCAACTCATCACCCTCGACTTTCTGCCCCTCAGTACCCTCGAATTATTCGGGTGGGAAACCCAAAACATTGATGAACGTCAATTGCTCATGAATGCGTTTGTAGGGTTATATACCGAACAAGACTTGCAATTTTCGCCCATCGCAGGGTATCCATCTGCGACAGTGGATTTGACAGGCATTAGCTCCGAATTTTATGGCGGTTTTGTGTTTCAATCGGCAATTTGGGCAGGCGATGTGATTGTGTATATGGTGACAGTCGCAGGGAGCGCCCAACAAATGGCAGAAATTGACCGCTTGTTGCCCACATTTCAATTTTATCCAGACCCACCCTGCTCTAATAATTTCAATGAGCGTACCCCATTGGTCATTGAAGGTGGCGCACTCAGCATCCCATTGCAATCGTGCTGGTTGGTGTTATCTGAAGAATGGGTGAATAGCCCGTTCAATTTACGTCAACAACCCTTTCCAGATGAGGTCCGCAAAGCAATAGAGCAATATGATTTATTAGCAGACATCAAAGCCCAAATTCCACCAACCCCCTATTATCATATCGTGTTTTGGGATGAGCCGATTGAATTCATGCGCCGTGTAGATAACGCCTATCTTAACCCAGAAGGGATGGAAAATCGTAATCTGGTAGCAGGCATGATGCAAATTGGGGTGTATCCATATGCGTGGTTTAATGGCAATCCCGCAAGTGATGCTATCCTCCAAACCATTTTTGAGCAAATTGGCGGATATGCAGAAGATTATAACATCACCCAAACCCCTATTTTTACCGTCACAGGCAGATTATCACAAGTCTTTGATGCCACCGATAATGTTGGGCGTTTCATGCTCATCGCTGATGGTGAATATGTATATGTCATCATCATCGCAACCCCTAGTGCTTTGTGGTCTCAATTTGAGCCACTCGCAGATGACATTTTATCCAATGTCATTATTGGGGCATAAAAGTTAATCGTGGCTAAATTTAAGACCATCAGGCTTGAAAAATAAATTTATACCCGCTATATTTATGATAGAGATAATAAAAATTCACAATTAGGATATAGCGGGATGACAGCAAGCACCAAAATGCAAGATTATTTGGCAGAAGCCTATCGAATCGCACACCATCAGGGGTCGCCTTATGTGTCTACATCGGCACTCGCAGATGTGTTAGATGTCTCTGCCCCTGCCGTGACGCGCATGGTGCAACGCCTAAAAGATGCGGGTTATATTGAGCATGAGCCGTATCAGGGTGTTCTGCTCACCCCTACAGGCGAAAAAGAGGCACTCATGTCTATTCGCCGTCATCGCCTTGTAGAACGCTTTTTAGTGGATGTGATGAAATTTGGCTGGCACGAAGTTCATGATGCCGCCGATGAATTGGGCGCGGTGGTCAGCGATATGCTGGTAAATCGCATGGAAATCATGTCAAATTATCCAAAACGCTGTCCACATGGTGAGCCGATTCCCTCTGCCGATGGTATCATGCCTAGAATCAATGATATTCCCCTCACAGAAGCTACTGTGGGCGAAGAATTTGTGATTAGCCGTGTCAATTCGCATGATGGCGAAAAACTGAAATACCTTGCCGATTTAGGCATTTATCCGGGTGTCAAATTCACCCTATTAGACCGTTCTCCATTTGAGGGACCGCTTCATATCCGCATCGGCGAAACAATCCACTTTTTAGGGCATGGCTTAGTCAAATCCATGCGCGTATGCAAAGAAGCCGATTTTGTGTTGGCGTAATTAGGGTAATGGCGCAATCACAATATTATCGGGACTTGCAATACCATTTTGAATCACAGGTAATCGGGTGAATTCAAGAACATTATAAATCGTGATTCCTAATTGGTCTGGCGAAAATTGAGCATCAGGAGCGCCTATCACATAATCAACCCGTGTAATTGTGCCTGTGGGGATAGAGATGGGGGTATCCATTTGGCTCAATATCAAACTTTGACCGAATATAGCAACAGAAACATTCAAATCTTTAAGTATCTCTGCGGTTGTGAACCAATATAAGCTGACTCGCCAATATAATCCCTCTTCTTGAATACGATATGCCAATAGATAAATAAAATCATCGAATTGTCCAAATAATAAGGTAGCATCCTCTGGGATGATGGCGATATTGCCTTCTATATCAACAATATCTAATTTCAATAATTCAGCCACATTTTCGACACGCGCTAAAACATCCTCTGGTATAGTCGCCAAGTGACTATCTGCCAAGACAATCCCGCCATTGGCTACATTCAATTCATAATTACCCCCTGCAAAGGTATAGGCGCTATCACCTGCTAAAGCAGATAGTAATTGATAAACACCCGCATCTATCGCTTTCATGCCACTGGTGAGGATAAATTCTGCGCCCGCCACAGACCCACCGCCAAATGAAGTGAAAAATTCATCGGTATCTACCCCAATCACATACACCCCTTGTTGGGCGGCATATTTAATCGCACCAGAGCCTGTCATTCCACCTGCCCCAAAAATAATATCTGCGCCCTGATTCAAGTATCGCTGTGCA
>CALDGT010000591.1 GCA_937942935.1 uncultured Chloroflexota bacterium
GGGTAATTTTTGGGGGGCGATTGCGACATTTTCGATTTTAGTGGGTGTTACATTGGTCTTAGGGATTATCATGACCCTGCAAGGATTACGCCCAAAAGATGGTCGCTTGGTGCTGTATTATTTGTATATGGCATTTTTGTTGGTGATTATGCCCGGTTTATTCACCATGTTACGCGGACGAGATGACCGCGCCGCAGGGGTCGCATTTGCGATTTTGGCGTGGTTTAATGTGGGTGTGGGAATTAGCATGGTAGACCGCATGATTACGGGACCGTGGGTGATGCCAATCGAATGATGCGATGGATGCCAAATTCAAAAAATGATTCATATCAACAGGGTGAATTAGGACGGGATATATCCCGTCCCTACAGGATTCAATTTATTATATTCCTCTTGATGATTTTCTTCCTGTCTGCTTGTGAAGGTGAGCCGACCCCATTTCCCGCGCAAATTGCCAGCCCAACCCCCGACCCTGCGACCGTTGTTCAAACTGCTATTGTCACCACACCATCTACCCCTGCTATTCGGTATGCCATAGACCCATCGTTGGCGACTATTCCCATTACGTTGACAGGCAATATCCAACAGATGAACTCGCAAACACCACTCCTCATCACCGATTTAGGTGCGAATTTTGATATTGCCATCCGCTTGGGCAATGCTGATGGTTGGACACGCTCACCTATACCCCTCACCATCGGACTGGTTATTCGCCCATCATTTGAATTTGCCGATGTGATATGGCGTGCCATAGACCCGCCCGAATGGGGCATGGTTGATATTACACCATTGCATGACGGCACAACCCCTTACACCGTTTTGCGGGCGGATATGGCGAATTTAGGCAAGCCCGATGGATTTACGGTGAATTTAGGAGTTCAATCGCTCATCGGCGAGGACGCATTACGCGCTCAATTGGGGACATTTTTCATCGAAACACGGGCGATTTCTATCGCCAGCGAAAAGCGCATTGAATCCATCACATCGTCTACAATTGACATCATGTTGGTCTCATGGTTCACTGATGTCGAAAAAGCCCAATGGGTGAATTTGGTGGGTGAAGCGAATGTATTGTCCTTATTCACCATGCCAATCAATTATCTGGTGAATCCAAATTTAACCGTCAGCCTATCCGAACAGGGCTTGCCACAGGTGGATGAATAAATGGCAGGGAAAATGCCGACTGAAGTGATTTTTACGCACGATAACGCCGATTTTGATGCGATTGCTTCATTATTGGCGGCGCATAAATTGTATCCACAAGCCACACCTGTTTTGCCAAATCATTTGGCGCGAAATGTGGCAGAATTTATGACCCTGTATAAAAATGGGTTGCCTCTCATCGCATGACGCGAATTTAAGCCTCATAATCGTGTGGAACGTATTATTTTGGTGGATACGCAACGCCTGCCCGAAATTCGTCATATCAAACGTGATACACCGGTCATCATCATTGACCATCACCCATACGAAGGTAATCAAGGGGCGCATGTGACCTTTACAGGTGAAGAAATTGGCGCGAATGCTACTTTATTAACGGAGCAAATCATCGCACAAGGCGGAATTTCGCTCACATCACTAGAAGCAACGGTGATGCTATTGGGGATTTATGCCGATACAGGCTCACTGACTTATAGCAAGACAACTCCGCGTGATATTCGGGCGGCGGCATGGTTGGTGGAGCAAGGTGGTGTATTAGATACGGTACGCCGATTTATGTCTATCCCCCTCAATGAAGCGCAACGCAATTTACTTGACCAATTGACCAGCCATCAAGAAACACGCTATATACAAGGGCATTCGATTGTGATTTGTACCGCCACCATAGAAGAATCGGTGGATAATATCAATCAAGTGACACATCGCATCCGTGATTTATTAGAACCGACAGGCTTAATCGTATTGGTGAAAATGCCGAGTCGGGTACAAATGGTTTGTCGGTCTACAACAGACGCAGTAGATATGGGCGGATTGGCAAAATTTTTTGGTGGGGGAGGGCATACACGCGCCGCCGCATCTAGCATTGTGAATCGCCCATTAGCAGAACTTGTCCCCGCAATATGGGAAGCATTGCCAAGTTTTGTCCGCCCGATTGCGACCATCACTGATTTAATGTCTTATGGTGTAAAAACAGTCGAATCTGCCCAAAAAATTAATGACATCATCGGATTTTTGCGCCGTGTTGGGCATGAAGGCTTCCCTGTATTAGAAGATGGGCATGTGGTGGGGTTGCTCACACGGCGCGATGCAGACCGCGCAGTCGAACACGGCTTGCGCGAGGCATTGGTGCGTGATGTCATGATTGGTGGGGCGGTGACACTCTCGCCAGAAGATTCGGTATCCACACTTGAGCAAACGATGGTCAATACCAGTTGGGGGCAAATCCCGATTGTTACCCCAGATAATCGGCTAATTGGCATTGTTACACGCACCGACCTCATTAAACATTGGGCGAAAATTCACCCGACCAACCAACCACAATATGACCATATCCACGCTGACTTAATCACAGAGGCATTAGGGGCGCATTTGGCGCATTTCATCACCCAAATCGCACTCATAGCAGATGAAATGAGCATCAATTTATATATTGTGGGTGGGATTGTGCGCGATATGCTCCTCAAACGCAAAAACGATGATATTGATTTTGTGACAGAAGTGTCTGCAATTGATTTTGCAGAGGTAGTCGTTGCCAAATTTGGCGGGGAATTAAACAGTTTTCGCCCATTTGGTACGGCGAAATGGATGCCATCACCCCAATCGGCGCAATTGCTCGGTGTGCCATACGATTCTCTCCCGCATCATATTGATTTCGCCACCGCCCGCAACGAATTTTATCAACACCCAACGGCGCTACCGTCTGTTTATTCGGGGTCAATCAAACTGGATTTGCATCGGCGTGATTTCACCATCAACACCATCGCCATCCAACTCAGTCCACAATCCCACGCCAATCGGGTACTCGATTTTTACGGCGGGATGAATGACCTGAATAACGGGGTGATTCGTGCCTTGCATAGCCTCAGTTTTGTGGATGACCCCACGCGCATTTTACGCGCCGTCCGTTTTGAAACACGGCTTGGATTCACCATCGAATCGCGCACGGCAGAATTAATTCATACGCATGATGAGATGTTACGGCGTATCACAGGGGAACGGGTGCGGAATGAACTTACGTTGTTATTAAACGAAGCTGTGCCAGAACGCGGGATTATGACCTTGCATGAACGCGGGTTATTGACCGCCATTCATCCCGATTTAGCCTTCTCTGGTGGTGCAAATGCCGATTTTATGGCACTACGCGGGTCGGATGTATCCGAATTTTGTGCGCGGATGGGATTATCATTAGACGGGGTGTTAGCGGAATCACCTGATGAATTATATTGGCTGGTGTGGATGAAACATCTATCCCCGCAAGCAGTGACGGCGGTATGTGAACGACTCCTCTTTGGGCAAAAACTCACCACACAATTCCGCGCACTCGCCGAAATTACGCATGACGGTGAATCCTTGCGCGATGCGACCACACCGCCGAGCAAAATTGTCGCCAAATTCGACACGATTCACGATTGGGCGTTGGTGGCGTTGTGGATAAATGGGCATCCGACCACACGGGCATTCATCGAAACGTATTTCATCACATGGCGACATATCCATTCGGTGATTAATGGTGATACCCTGCTGGCGATGAACATCCCCACAGGCAGGCATTACCGCGATATACTCTCCAAATTGCGCGAGGCGCTGTTGGATGGCGTGACGACCAACGCAGAGAGTGAATATGCGTATTTGGATGAATTTCTGAGGGAATTGGGATTCAAATCATAGCGCCTAGTAATCGTAGGGCAGGGTGTTGGATGCGGGTGTTATAATCACCCGTATCTCTAACCAGAAGGGGTATCCTATGAAACGCTATACACTGTTTTTGACCATTTTCGTGATTTTTTGCGTCCACTATTCGCCTACCACCACCGCCCAAACCGATAAACCACTCTCTGATTATCCTGTTATCACGGCGGAAAA
>CALDGT010000592.1 GCA_937942935.1 uncultured Chloroflexota bacterium
TCGCCGATGCCATTGCCATGGCTATCTGGGTAGCTACGGACAAAAATTTGATAAAATACACGGTCATTCCACCAACGCATATTCGGGTCTGTGGGGGTATCTTGGGCAATTGTGATGAATGTGCTGGTGAATAGGGCGCAAATGAGGAGTAAAAAAAATCTTTTCATAGTTCACATCCTATGTAGGGGATTGCCATGGCAAGCCCAAAATCAATAGATGTTTTTCATTCTAAAACACAAATCCGCCTAACACATAGCATTAGGCGGGGGATTTTATTGTGAATATTGACGAAATGTGATGAAATTAGGCGGTGATGTCTTGGCGGTTGAAATTGCGAATTGAGAATGCGATGAGGCATACTATCCACCCGATGAGGATGAGCCACGAAACTGTCACAGAGAATGGCACAAATCCTTCTGGCGCGAGTGGCACAAATGGCTCATAACCCATTTCGGCATTTCGGATATTCCCAAAATTATGTGTTGGTGTGAGTAAATACAACGGGAATAAATCAATATGAAGCAAACTGCGCCCTAATGAGACTAATAATAAGATACTCGGTTCGCCTAATGTAATCAACAAACTGGTAAAAATTGTGCCGATGATGTTTTTGGTGTACATCGCCGCCAACGCCGTATAGCCGGTGGCGATGAATGTGGTGACGAGGGTTAGCCCCATTTGAGTGATAATATCGCGGATGAATTCACCAAGCGAGTTGGCATCAAAGACACCCATGTTATGACCAACGATTTGCCCAAGCACAATTGACCCCACCCCGACAAAAAGCGACATCATGGTGAAGGCTATGGTGATAAAAACCCCTAGTGTGAAAAATTTATTGAGCATAATCACCCAACGAGGGCGGCGTGTGATGAGATTTTTCCATGTCCCGTGTTGATATTCCCCCGCGAATACGATGGCAGTGAAGATGATGAGGGTGAACCGCCCTAAATCGCTATTGGGGAACATCCATGCGCTCAAAAAACCGCCTTGCCAGTTGGTGAGGAACTGACTCATATCATTTAATGTCTCTGGTGAGCCTGCACTAGCCAATAGCGCAATCACAATAGCGCCAACACTCATAAATAATGCCGACATTGGAAAAATCCAAACTAAAAAGGTGACTGCCCAGCGATTACCAGCCAGTTTTAACCATTCAGCACGAAATAATGCGGTCATAGTTGGTCGTCTCCTGATGTAACATCTAAGAAAAATGATTCGAGTGATTGCCGATGCGGGATAATTTCATAAATATCTACCCCATTATTGACCAAAGCGCGTGCGATGTGTGGGGCGTCATCGGCGGTGGCTTCTAAAAATAGCCCGTCAGTGGTTGTATCGCAGACACGCCATTGGGGTGATAACACAGCCGATGCTTTTTCTGATGGACTCGCTTTGATACGCAATTGTGTTTGTTCGGTGAGCAGACTCTCAATGTTGCCCTCGCGGACAATTTTACCTTTGTGAATAATCGCAAGGTTATCACATAGTCGCTCTACTTCGCTGAGGGTATGACTAGAAAAACATACTGTTTTGCCATGATTATCCACCAAATCACGTAGTAACAAGCGCATTTCTAAAATCCCGTTGGGGTCTAACCCATTAGTTGGTTCATCGAGTATCAACAAATCGGGGTCATGGAGCAATGCACCTGCTAATCCGAGCCGTTGTTTCATCCCCATCGAATATGTGCCAAACCGTTGGTCGGCGCGGTCTGAGAGTTTGACAATTTCCAATACTCGATTCACCCGATTCATATCGGTTAGTCCATGCGTGCGTGCCAACAAAATTAAATTTTTGCGCCCTGTCAGATAAGGATAAAAACTAGCACCTTCAATCATCATCCCAACACGACGCAGAATTGCATGGTTTTGTCGGACATCATCGCCATAAATTCTGACATTGCCTTGTGTTGGGCGTATTAGATTGAGCATCATCCGCATGGCGGTGGTTTTTCCTGCGCCATTTGGGCCCAATAATCCATAAATCTGCCCTTGTTCAATGATGAGATTGATTTTGTTCACCGCATGAATACGGCGTTTACCTTTGCCATAAATTTTGGTGATGTCGCTTATTTCAATTGCGTGCATAAAATATCTCCTATGCGTAGGATGGGCGTGAGGGGTTTGAATTGCGCCCTAATTGATAAAATAGGATGATGAATATCGCAAAAGTTAAAATGCCAAAGATGAGCGAAATGGTTGTGCTGACACTAGCAAGGCGGTTATCACGCATGACTGCCCCAACCGATAATAGTGAAATCCCCATCCCCATGACAAACATCGTGCCTCGTAATAGGGGCAAGATGATGCTCGGTAGTCGTGTGAGTTTGAATGCTAACATGAGCCAGCCTACCCCTATACACATCAACCCAAATGAAGCGAGTATACTGATGATTATCACAAGAGGATGGTTAAAATCGGCAGTAATAGCATAAACAAGGGTTGGCGCATTAATCATTGCCATAAATACCCACTGATTGCTCCATGCGGTGAAGATGCTAACAGGAAATACGATATATAGCCCCCATCGAATGAGGCTGATGGGTAAATCGCCTTCATCCCCTAAATAAGCAATCATACTGATAACACGCAAGCTGTTTAGCGTTGCCCATATCGTTAACCACCCCGAAATGCCGATGAATACAGCATACGCCCACAAAAACACCTCATTATATGGGTTTGGTCTGCCCACCATGGTTAAACATATCATCGCAAACAGAGATGGCATACATGCAATAACCATCGCCCGCCAATATTCATACCGATGGATATGTACTGAGCGCAACCCATCACAAACGGACTTTGCATCGCCTAATTCACGTAAGGCGAGGTGGTGGGCATTTTCGGATGATAATCCTTGTAATAAATAATCATCCACAGCATCTAAATAATGCCCTGTCAATTCGGCACGAATGGCACTAACCCGATTTTGGGGTAATCCGTGTGTGGCGGTTTGTAACCATGCTTCAAAATTCATGCTTCACCTCCACTTAAAACCCGATTCACTGCCGATGAAAACCGTTCCCATTCCGCGAGTTGTGATGTGAGCGCATTTTTGCCCATATCGGTTAGCCGATAATAACGCCGTGTCCGCCCGTTTTCGATGTGGTCGCTGGCAGAAATGAGACCTTGCCCCTCTAAGGTGTGTAGGGTGGGGTAGAGTGTGCCTTCTTTGAAATCGAGTACCCCTTCCGATTCTTCTTTAATACGTTTGGCAATCCGATAACCATGATTTTCGCCATCTTGTAAAATGTGTAGGATGAGGAGGGGTAAACTCCCTTTGAGATTGATGTTCATAGAATACCTCTATTTCCTAAGTATAGAAATACAATACATTGGTATTCGATGTATTGTCAAGATAGGAAAAAAGTCGTGGCAAGACCAGATATAGGCTAGGGCATGACAGGGGATATTGAGGCGGTTAAAATAGACCTATTGTTAGTAGTGTCGCCCATCATTTCATGATGAGAAAGGCATATCTCTCTATGACATTTCCCAGTTATTATGACCCCGCTAAAATCGGTCAACTGTATAATCCAAATGTTGCCGCCGCCGCCGATTTTGGGCTAAAAGCGGGCTTAAAACCTGCATATACCGATAACAAGCGTGTTTTTTTGTTATTGGTAGATGTTCAAGCCGATTTTGTCCACCCAGATGGGGCATTGGCTGTCCCCGGTGCAGTGGATGATACCCGCCGTACTGTCGAATGGATTTATAACAATGTTGGCGAAATTACCCAAATCGGTGCAACGCTGGATAGCCACTTGCCGATTCAAATTTTTTCCCCGACATGGTGGGCAGATGAAAATGGGCAACATCCCGCACCATATACCGAAATTACCAGCGCCGATGTGCGGAGTGGCAAATGGAAACCCCTCTATGACATGGCATGGTCGCATGAATATGTCGAAATTTTAGAAGAACAGGCAAAAAAGCGCCTGATGATATGGCCCTATCACACACTAGTCGGTACACCCGGTCATGCGATTGTGCCTGCGCTATTAGAGGCAATTGCTTATCACACAGCGGCGCGTCAATCACAACCGAATATGTATACCAAAGGTATGATTCCCAAAACCGAAAATTATTCGGTGATTGAGCCAGAGGTCAAAGTGCCAGAACACCCTAACGGGCGCGTGAATACGGCACT
Source organism: uncultured Chloroflexota bacterium (assembly GCA_937942935.1). GTDB lineage: Bacteria > Chloroflexota > Anaerolineae > Aggregatilineales > Phototrophicaceae. Next base: position 4,153 of record CALDGT010000592.1, read on the forward strand.
GATGGATGAAATTGCGACTTATGACCTGATTTATATCGCGGGGCAAGCCAAAAGTCATTGTGTCTTAGAGACGGTCACATCCATGATGCGTTACTATCCGCCACAAATTGTCAAAAAAATGCGGATTTTGGAAGATGGCATGTCATCTGTGGCGCATCCCGTGATTGATTTTGAAGCCATCGCACAAAAAGCATTTGGGGTATTCGCGCAATATGGCTTGACCATGACGACAACCGATGCGCCGATAAAATAAGGTAAAATTCCCCTGAAAAGGGGATTTTTATTGATGTAGGAGTGATAATTATGAAACCGAATACGGTAGATATTTTACCTAAACCATTTGAATGGATAATGATACCCCAAGGGCAGGTTATCCTTACTCATGATGACGATGTTCATCCATCCAATTATCTTCAACATGATACTGTGTTTGATGTGCCAACCTTTGAAATGGTTAAATATCCGATTACAAATGCCCAATATCGCGCATTTGTTGATGCAGGTGGTTATTTGAATAATCGTTATTGGATAGATGAGGGCAAAAAGCAACGCGATGCTCATCAATGGAAACAGCCTTTATATTGGGATGATTCATTTTGGAATGGTGATGATTATCCTGTTGTAGGAATATCGTGGTACGAAGCCGTTGCATATTGTTTGTGGTTATCAGATGTGACCAATGAATATATCCAGTTGCCCACCGAACAGCAATGGCAACGTGCTGCACAAGGCAATGATGAGCGAGAATATCCATGGGGAAACGATTTTGACCCCTTGAAATGTAACCAGTCTCATGAGGAAAATCGTCATCAGACAACGCCAATACAAACTTATGAGAATAAAGGTGATAGTCCTTATGGGGTAGTGGATATGGTAGGCAATGTCTGGGAATGGTGTTTGACTGATTATGAGACTGGAAGCCATACTATTCAAGGCGCTCATTTACCTATAATTCGTGGTGGTTCTTGGTCTACAAGCGGTAAATTCTTTTTAACAACCTACCATCGTAAAGGGGTATATCCTTATAACCGTGATAATGATTTGGGTTTTCGCATTGTTCGCATCCCAAAATGATTAAAATGCTTGCCAAACATCCCCCTAATCGGCTATAATGACCCATAGTGACCTCGTTTAACCAAAGGAAAATCGTTATGTCAGTCTATATCTTCTCAACTGTTAGCCATATTATCTCCGCAGGGCTGGCTGAGAATATTTTGTCATAAACGAAATTTCCAGTCAGACCCCTTCCTGACTGTTGTATAAAAATTACGTGGATATGAGGTATCATGTCCCGATAAAAAATTGAAGGGAAATCCTATACATGCTCCTAAAAAACAAACTAAACGCCCTCCGCGTTTATATGGTATTTGAATTTTTCACAGCCTTTGGGTTAAAACTCATTTGGTTGGTGGCGATGGTTCACCTTGCCTTGCTCGGATTTGACCCATTGCAATTGGTTTTGGTCGGAACAGCACTAGAAGTCGGCGCTTTTTTATTTGAAGTCCCTACAGGTGTGATTGCTGATGTATATAGTCGGCGGTTATCGGTGATTTTAGGGGTGTTCACACTCGGTATTAGCTATTCGGCATTGGCTCTCACCACGACTTTTGAAATTGTCCTCATCACACAATTTGTTGCGGGGATTGGTTACACATTCTTGAGTGGTGCGACTAGCGCGTGGCTCGCGGATGAAATTGGCGAAAAAGAGGCAGGGGAGGCATATCTCTCGGCGGCACAAGTCGCAAATATAGCGAGTATTTTAGGCATTTTTGGCGCGGTGTTGCTTGGTTCACAGAGTATGCCCCTCTCGATGTTATGTGGTGGCATCACACTCATCGCATTAGGCATATTTTTGAGCCTCACCATGCCCGAACATGGATTCATGCCCACACCCAAAGAAGACCGCGAAACCTTCCGCGATATGGGTCGGACATTCAGCGCAGGCTTAAAAGCGATTCGCGCCCGTCCTGTTTTGGTGATGTTGGTCGGGGTGACATTTTTATTCGGCGCATACAGCGAAGGCTTTGACCGTCTGTGGCAATTGCATGTCGTGACCAATTTCAATTTGCCCAAATTTGCTAATTTTGACCTTGTACTGTGGTTTGGTGTGATTGGTCTGGTGTCATCCCTCTTGTTTTTGGGTGTGACAAAGGTCATTCGCAAGCGTATTGATACCACCAACGGCGCAAAAATCGCACAGGCGTTGGGTGTTATTAATCTTGGCATGATGGTGATGATTTTGGTCTTTGCCCTTGCCGAAAATTTCTTGCTGGCGATGATTGCCTTTTGGACGCTTGGCGTATTGCGCGGACTCATCCACCCATTACAACAAGCATGGATGAATCAGGGCTTAGAATCGAGCAGTCGTGCTACGGTGTTGAGCATGATTTCTCAAACCGATGCAATTGGTCAAATTGGCGCGGGTCCGACTGTTGGGCTAATTGGTCAACGGTTTGGGGTGCGAATCGCCCTAGCGTGTGGCGCAATTATCCTCATCCCTGTCGCATGGCTTTATGCGCGAACAGTGAATCATCAGAATATAACAGTTATTCCATCGTCTGAATCGGTTGGATGAAAAATAAGTTTTATCAAAAGGGTGCATTCACCTGCACCCTTTTTTTATGCCAGATGATATGACCAATTGGTGACAATTGGCTATAGTCAAAAATGTTTACTATGGTTAAAATTATGATAAACGTAGATAGATAATAATTTTAACTAGAGGTGATACATGGTATCAACTACACATACACAAACCCCACAAAAGACGAAACTCCCCAGTTTTATCAATCCCAAATGGCTTACACATGACTGGCTCGAACCACGTTTTGTTGTTATCACAGGCTTAATGCTGGTGGCGAGTTTTATCGGCGGACAAATTGGCATCCCTGATTGGTTAGATGGATTATTTGGGTTAGTTGCCTATATCACTGGTGGCACACTCGGTACGATTCATGCAGTTGAGCATCTCATCAAAGACCGCAAACTTGATGTGGATATGTTGATGATTTTAGCGGCATTTGGTGCGGCGATTATTGGCGAATGGCATGAAGGGGCGGTTTTACTGTTTTTATTCACCCTCAGCCATGCCTTACAAGAATATGCCATTGGGCGTAGTCGGAATGCGATTAAAAGCCTGTTCAAATTGTATCCCGAAACCGCCACTATCAAACGGGGCGACCAAACGGTTACGGTCAAATTCAATGAAATTGTCGTGGGAGATGTTGTCCTCATTGCACCCGGTGAACGAATTCCTGTAGATGGTGTGGTGGTGAGTGGGCGCTCTGCTGTAGACCAATCGCCCATCACAGGCGAATCTATGCCTGTCGAAAAAGAAACAGGAGATAACGTATTTGCAGGGACGCTCAATAAACAAGGGATGCTTGATGTCGAAGCGACACATCCCGCAGGACAAAACACACTCGCTCGTATTATCAAAATGGTCGAAGAAGCGCAAGATGCCAAAGCACCAACGGCGGCATTTTTAGAAAAATTCGAAGAAAAATATGCGCTGTTCATCATTGCATCCGTAGCATTGTTCATTATCATCCCGCCATTGCTTTTCAATGTGCCATTCACCGAAAATTTTTATCGGGCGATGGTATTAATGACCGTTGCCAGCCCGTGTGCGTTGGTGATTAGTGTGCCTGCGTCATTTATTTCTGCGATTGCATCAGGCGCTCGTGCGGGGATTTTATTCAAAGGTGGGGCATATTTGGAACAAATGGCGGTGATTAAAGCAGTTGCCTTCGATAAAACAGGCACACTCACCGCAGGTAAACCAGATGTCACCGATGTTCATTCTTGTTGTTCGTTGATAGATAATGAGTTGTTGGCGGTTGCCGCTTCTGTGGAAAGTCGCTCAGAACATCCCCTCGCTAAAGCGATTGTGAATGAAGCCAAACGCCGTAATCTGACCCTCGAAATTGTGGATGAATTTGAAGCCATAGCAGGGCAGGGAATTATCTCTAAGGTGGATGGCAAGCAGGTAAAAATTGGGAGCATTGCTTATCTACAAACTTTAGCCCTTATGCCACCACAATTAGCCGAATATCACGCCACATTAGAAGCAGATGGCAAAACCGTGATTGGTGTTGTCCGTGAGGGTCAATGCGAAAATTGTGGCGCGTGCGAATTTGGTCAAAATAGCGGGTGTGATTGGATGGGGATTATCGCCCTTGCCGACCAATTACGCCCAGAATCGAAAGCGGTTGTTGCCGATTTACGCGCCAAAGGCATCGAAGT
>CALDGT010000593.1 GCA_937942935.1 uncultured Chloroflexota bacterium
GTTAGACCCGCCATAATCCGATTTTGGAACACCAGCACCAAAATCAGCAACGGGAAGGTGACGACCATCGCCGCCGCCATGACTTCGGCAATCGGTTCTTGACGGGCGATTTTGCCACTGAACAGGGCAATCGCTACAGGCACCGTTTGATTGCTCGGTGAACTGAGTGTAAAAGTGAGCGCATATAAATATTCATTCCACGCGCCGATGAACGCCAGCAAACCGGTTGTCACCAATGCGGGGGCGGTGAGGGGCAACATAATCAGATAAAAGGTCTGAAAACTGGTCGCGCCATCCACATACGCCGCTTGTTCAATTTCTTCTGGCAACCCCGCAAAGAAAGAGGTCAATACCCAGATGGTGAACGGCAAGGAGAAGATGGGGTAGGTCATAATCAGCGATAGGGGAGAGCCATACACCCCAGATTCGCGCACGATGACAAATAACCCAGACAGAATTGAAATTTGGGGGAACAGCGTCATCGAAAGCACCAGATACATCATCGCGGTGCGTCCGCTAAAGCGCAAACGCCCTAGCGCATAGGCGGCAAATGCCCCCACCACCAGCGCCAATGTCACCGTGATGCTCGATACCAGCGCGGAATTGCCCAAAGCGCGGACAAACGCATCATTGGTCAACACCGATTCATAATTGGCGGTGGTGAAATTGGTCGGCAGGTAACTGGCGGGCAAAAACAATTCTTGTTCATTCTTAAACGATGAATTGAACGCCCAATAAAAGGGGAACAGGGTGAACATCATAATTATCAACAGCACAAAATAAAAGCCCAAGCGCCCAAAGGTTTTGCGCCAATTGATTTTGTTGGTGGCTTCTGCGGTCTTGTATGCCGTCATCACATTTTCGCTCATGGTTACACATTCTCCATCTTAATTGAACGGACATAAATAATGGTGAATATGGAGATGAGGATGAAAATAATCACCGACACCGCCGAGCCATAACCCGCCTGCTGAGACTGGATGAGCGTTTCATAGTTATACGTCGCCATAGACATTTTTTGCCGTCCGAGCAACACTTGGAACACATCAAACGCACGCAACGCATCGAGTGAACGGAAGATGAGCGCAATAGCAATCGTTGGGCGCAACAAGGGCAGGGTGACAGTGAAAAATTGTTGTACCCGACTCGCGCCATCAATCGAAGCCGCCTCATACAAATCTTCTGGAATCAGTTGCAAGCCCGCCAGCAATAATAATGCCATGAAGGGGGTTGTTTTCCAGACATCTACCATGATGAGCGCATTAATTTGCAAGTCGCTATTCGAGAGCCACGCTTGCGATTGCGAAATGATGCCCAAATCGAGCAAAATTTTGTTGATGATGCCCGATTGATTATCCCGTAGCATCAATTCCCACAACCGCGCCGAAATCACGGTGGGGATTGCCCACGGCACAAGCATCACCGCCCGCACCAATCCGCGCCCTTTGAATTGCGAATTGACCGTTAGGGCGATGAATAAGCCGAGTATTAATTCGAGTGTGACCGATAAAATGGTGAAATGAACGGTGTTCAGCACCGATTCGATGAAGGTGCTATCAGTGGAGCTAATGACCAGTGCTTGCGAGCTATTGAATGGGATGGTGATGACGGGTGTATACCCATTCAATAAATATTCGCGTGGGATGAGCGCCCAACTGGTGTTGCCGTTGCGACTAGTCGTACATTCGCCCGCATCATTTTTGCGACATTCGACTGTATCGAGGCGCATGGTGAGGAGTTTTGAATAATTATCTAGCCCGATGAACTCGGCATCTTCTGTGCCTGCAAAGCGTTTGTCGGTTAGGCTGGTGATGAAGGTCTGTTCCAACGGACGCGCCGCCACCACAATCAACACCGCGAGGGTCGGCATGAGCAAATTCCACGCCATCCGCACATTGCGTTTGATGAGCGTTTCATCGCGCATGATGATATCGCGTTGGCGGGTATACCACACCACACCCGCACCACAGGCTAATGCCAAGAAAAACCACGGGAGCGCCAATGAGATGCCCCGTTCCCAACTGAAGGGGACTCCCGCAGTCGGGTCTGCTTGTGAACGGGTGAATAATTGCAACAAGGTGAGCAGAATCGCGCCAATCGTCAGCCACAGCACCGCCACTTGTCCCCAGCGCACGGTTTCGATGCGTTGTTTGGCGATTTGGGTTGACATTTGAATGAAGCGGAGACCCATCACCAAAACGACAAAGGGGATGATGATGCCCATGCTATCTAAGAAGGCGAGAAATAAATTCTTTTCGTAGATAATTTGCCCCATGTTGAACCCAACCGCTTCGTAATGGGTCATGCCCAAATACACGCCGATTTGGTTGCCCATGTTTCTGAGGGCTTCATCTACATCGGGGCTGTGGATGGTTGACCAATACAACCAAAACAAACCACCCACTCCTAGCCCCAAAAATAAAAGGCTTATCAATAAAATATCATTTTTGAATAATTTTTTTGTCGTCATCATGAACCATCCTTGCCATGTCTGGCTTGCTATACTTGAGATAAGTATAACGCCTTTGCCGAATGTTGCACCCCATCCCCACTGCGAATTGGGGTAAAAAATTTTTATTGTTGGTAATTTTGTTGGGTGCGGTGGGACATACGCTTCGCTAGTCCCACCCTACAATCGGATTGATATTTTCTGCGTAATCAGATTGTAGGTGTTGATAATTTTGTTTGGTGCGGTGGGACATACGCTTCGCTAGTCCCACCCTACAATCGGATTGATATTTCCCGTGTAATCAGATTGTGGTGGTAGGGTGGGACTAGGGCATTTATGCCCGTATGTCCCACCATTGTATTCATAAAAATTTTTCCCCTATCCTTTCCCTCTTTTTTCATCGGGGGCAGGGGGATAGGGGTATTTTTAACTTAATTATTCACCGATGATGCCCATCAATTCGATTTCGAGCAATTCAAGCGCGGTGGCGGCATCTTGTTCGCCAGTCAATACGCTGTGAACGGCGGTGAAGAAAGCCACAGATACTTCATTGTAGGCTTCGCCACTGACGGTAGAGGGGCGGGTGACGGTGTTTTGCAAAATGGGATACAGGTCTGCATAGTGGGGTTGTACGGCGAGGATTTCTTCATCGGCATACAAGGATTCGATGGTTGGCAAGTAGCTTTCCACGGCGCGATATTTTTGAACGGTTGCGCTGGTGAAATACAAGGCTACTGCGGCGGCGGCATCTGGATTTTCGGCATATTTAGACACGCCTAATTGCCAGCCACCTTGGGTCGCGGCATTGAGTCCAGAAGCACCGGTTGGGAGCAATGCGACACCGAACAAGCCAGCGACAGCACTATTTTCTGGGTCATTGCCCAAGCTATAGGCATAGGGCCAATTCCGCATGAAGGCGGCGTTGCCCGCTTGCCATGTGGCGCGTGCATCTTCTTCTTGGTAGCTGGTGACACCTTCGGGGCTGATTGTACCAACCCAGCTGGCGGCGAGTTCGAGGGCGGCGGCATTTTCTTCGTTATTCACGGTGACATTGCCTTCGGCGTCAATGATAGTGCTACCACTGGCGGTATAAATCCATTCCAACGCATCGCAGGTCAAACCTTCATAGGTGTTGCCTTGCCACACGAAACCATAGAATTCGCTGTTACCTTCGGCGCGTTCACCATCTTGAATGGTTTGGGCGGCGACTGTGAGTTCTTCCCATGTGGTGGGGACTGCGACGCCATATTTTTCGAGCAAGTCGGCGCGATAATAGAGCATTGGCGCATCGTTGAAGTAGGGGATACCGACCAAAGCGCCGTCTACGGTGTTATTTTCGACGATGGCGGGGAAGTATTCGGCTAAGGCTTCTTCAGAAATGTATGGGCTAAGGTCGAGGAGGTGTGGCGCGAGGATGGCGGGCCAAATCACATCGAATTGGAACACATCAATTTCGGAGCTTTGCGCTTCAAATTGTTGCAAGAAATAGCCGAGGATGTCGGTGGCGCTTTCTGGCAAGGGCAGGACTTCTACGGTGATGTTGGGGCAAGCCGCCATAAATTCTGCCGCCGCACGTTCTGCGAGTTCAACTTCGATACCCACAGAACCGGTCGAGAGGACGACGGTGGCTTCTTCTTCTGTACCGCAATCAATGGTTGCCGCTTCTTCTTGCATGTATGCGGGCATAACCGACACACCCAATAATGCAAAGACCAACAATAACAAACCTAATTTTTTCATACGTAAATGCTCCTTATACAAAATATTTGTTATGAGGGTAGTCTGTCTACCCTAGTGACACAGTGTAACAAACGCTTGGTATGAGGGCATTAGCCGTTATGTTAAATTTGATTAGCCTTTTGGCTAATAATGGAAACGCTTACACGCGCACAAGATTGTTGGTTCTTGTCTTAATTATCGGGGGTCTCGAATGGGGCGGGCAGGGGGTCGGTAAAATCGTTGTTCTCCCATGCCAAAAGCATCGCCTCTACATTTTGTCGGGTGATGATGTCCATGCCAGAATTTGTGAACGGCTCAAATTGTGCCTCATGAAACACATAATCATACAGCATTTGCACCGTATCATAGCCCCAGCCCCAATATTTTTGCCCCACCAAGCCATCCATATAACCATCGCGCAACAAACTGAGTTGCAGGGGCAGGGTATCGAAGCCGATATTATACAAATCGCCATTGAGGGTGGCATCTTCCCACTTGGGCATCGCGCCCTGACCAGATAAAAATGCCCATAATCCCGCAAAAAACCAGCCATCCAAGTCGGGGTGCGCGGTCATGACCGATTCGACCAGCATCACCGCCTCGATGCCCGAATCGTTAGAATACACCACATCGACCACCTCAATATCGGGATACCTCGAGATGCCCTCTACAAAGCCATTCACCCGCGCATCGAGGTTATACGACCCTTTTACCCCACTCAAGACGGCGACCTTGCCTGTTTCGCCCATAAAATACACGAGCAACTCGCTGGCGATTCTGCCCCCCTCATCATTATCAATGCCCAAATAGGTGATGCGATTGCTGGTTGGCGAATCGGAATCCCATGTCATGGTGGGGATTCCCGCATCTATGGCGGCGTTGATGGGCGCGACACACGCATCGGTGTCTATGCACGAGACGCCAATCGCATCAATTGTGCCGAGCGCGATGAGGTCATAGAGCAATTGCACTTGCTGGTCAGAATCGGCATGAAGCGGGGCGGCGACAAAAATGTCTACCGCGCATGGGCTGGTGTCGTTGAGTTCATCGGCGCGGGTTTCTGCGCCAACTCTGCCCAATTCAAACACCGGGTTATCGAGGGCTTTGGGAATCCATGCGATGGTGAAGGTGTCATCGGCAAGCGGACAGACATCCCCTTGTGCGAGGCTGATGGAGGAGAGTGCAAAGAGAAAAATGTGCAAAATCAGATACCGTTTCATGACGATTGATTATAACCAATCGTTTCATATTCGCTATATGAGAATGTTATGCAAATTATCCAAACCGAGAAATTTAATGAATGATTCAAGTTAATCGGTGTTAAAATAAGATTAAGTAAAAGATAGATATGGATGACCAATGGATAAGCAGACAATTCACACCGCGCCTCATTCAATTGTGCAAACAACGCCTGCCGAAGCCTTAGAGCATTTGTATGGCGTCCTCAATACCATGCAAGATGCTATTATGACCATGAGTTTGCCAGAGCGTCGGCTTATTTTTGTGAGCGCCTCATTTGAGAAGGTGTTTGGGTATCCTATTGAACAATTTTTGAGCGATAGCGATTTTTTTAAGAAAGTTATCCCACCAGAAGACCTCGATTTTATTTTGCAAAAACAAGCCGAGTGCTTGCGCGAGGGTTTTGTCGAATTAGACCACCGTGTTATCATGCCCAATGGCGAAATTCGCTGGGTGCATCGGCGGGCATGGGTCAATTATGATGAATATGGCAACCCTATACGCATGAACGATAGCGCCAGCGACATCACCGAATATCTGCAATCGAAAGAAGAACTCGCCCAACGCGAGGCGAATCT
>CALDGT010000594.1 GCA_937942935.1 uncultured Chloroflexota bacterium
TGGGGATGTGAAAACTATTTCATTTAGAAGAGTAGGAGACTAAAAAATGGCGGAAGCCTCCCAAAACCTCTTTCAGTCAATTTTAGACCAGATAGAGCAATATACACCCTCAGTTGAAGCGGTTGAAGTTGGGTATGTTCAAGAAATCGGTGACGGCATTGCGCGTGTCACTGGGCTAGAAAATATCCGCTTTAGCGAATTAGTCACATTCGAGAATGGCGTTCCGGGTATCGCCTTCAACCTCGAAAAAGATAATGTCGGTATCATCATCATGGGTGAATACGACACCATCAAAGAAGGCGCAGAAGTTCGTCCACAAGGTCGTATCGCTTCTGTACCTGTTGGTATGGGTATGGTGGGGCGCGTTGTAGATGCGCTTGGTCGCCCTGTAGATGGCAAAGGTCCCATCGCATCTAGCGAATTTTATAATATTGAACGTATCGCCCCCGGCGTGCGTGAACGTAAAAACGTGGGGCGCCCTGTTCAAACAGGTATCCTCGCTATTGACTCGATGATTCCAGTCGGGCGTGGTCAACGTGAGTTAATCATTGGCGACCGCCAAACTGGTAAAACAGCAGTGGCAATTGATGCCATCTTGAACCAAAAAGGTCAAGATATGTATTGCATCTATGTGGCAATCGGCAAACGTAAAGGTGAAGTCGCCCGCTTGCAAGCCATCTTAGAAGCCAATGGCGCGATGGAATATACCACCATTGTTGTCGCCTCTGCTTCTGACCCCGCCGCGATGAACTATATCGCCCCCTACTCCGGTTGTGCCATTGGTGAATGGTTCATGGAAAATGGCAAAGATGCCATGGTCGTTTATGATGACTTGTCCAAACATGCTTGGGCATATCGTCAGGTCTCCTTGCTCATGCGCCGCCCACCCGGACGCGAAGCGTATCCCGGTGATGTGTTCTATCTCCATAGCCGTTTGCTGGAACGCGCCGCCCAATTGAGTGATGAGCGTGGTGGTGGCAGTTTGACCGCCTTCCCAATCATTGAAACATTGCTCGGCGATGTGTCGGCTTATGTGCCAACCAATGTTATCTCGATTACCGATGGTCAAATTTATTTGGAATCGAACCTGTTCTATGCAGGTCAACGCCCCGCGCTGAACGTTGGTATCAGCGTGAGCCGTGTCGGTGGTGACGCACAAACCAAAGCCATGAAAAAAGTAGCAGGCGGGTTGCGCCTCGACCTTGCCCAATTCCGTTCTTTGGCGGCATTTGCTCAATTCGGGTCTGACCTCGATAAAGCCACCCAAAAACAATTGGACAGAGGTTTACGTCTGACCGAATTGCTCAAGCAAGGTCAATATGCAACCTTGCCATTGGCAGACCAAGTGGCACTCATTTTCGCAGGGACAAATAGCTATTTGGATGCTGTTCCTGTATCACGAGTGAAAGAATGGCAAGCAGGATTTTTGCGTGCATTCAATACCCAATATGCCG
>CALDGT010000595.1 GCA_937942935.1 uncultured Chloroflexota bacterium
CATTAAACAAATTTTGCCAATACGATTGAACCGTGTCTGCTTCTGGGAACAGACATGCCATGCCGATGATTGCAAATTTTTCCATAACAACAAACCTTTGTTATTTATGATTAACCTGTAGGGACGCGATTAATCGCGTCCCTACCATCTGATTTAATTCACGGCGGGACAACCACGGTGCTAGTCCCGCCCTACAATCTGATTTGATTCACGGCGGGACATACGCGGTGCTAGTCCCGCCCTACGATATTGATTCATTTGTAGGGTGGCACTAGCCGAAAGGCGTATGTGCCACCGCACCACATAGGGATTTTATCCCTTAAACAATTTATTCAATTCCTTGCTAATTGTCACTTCTGCGCCGAATACCTGCGAATACATCACACCCGCTTCATCATGCGTGATGATATTCGCCACCAGCCCCGCGCTATCGTGTTTGACCACCTCTAACGTGACATAAAACGCTGTATCGGGTGGCAACACTCGATAGTGTTCCCCACCGCCCGCACTCAATGGCAAACTGGCGGCATCATAAATTTTCCGCGCCCAAATCACCATCGCCTGAAATGCCACATCCGCCGTGAATGGATTAAAGGTCTGAATGGGGAATTGCCCTTGCACGCGCTCATCTATCCGCCGTGACCGACATTGCATCACCAATTTGCTATCCGATACCGATAACACACGTTCCACACCCTGAAAGGATTCTCCATGAAACAGCGTGCCATCTGTATATAACGATGCGCCATCTAACGGATTTTTGGCAGATAAATCCAAACCCGCATACACAGGGGGGACAGGCAATTTGTGGCGCAGGTGGATGGTCGCGCTATAATGATAACGCGGTTTGCCTTGTGGGGTGATGCTCCGCACTTTGCAGGCGAATGTTACCCCGTTGGATGATTTTGCGGTTTCGGTCAAATCGAGCGTGTAACTATCGGCGAGGGCTTCATCGAATACAATCCCTTTGAGGACGTTATAATCTTCTGCCTTATAAAAAGTATAGCCTGTCGCCATATCTTCACAGGCGTTAATCATCCATGCCAGCGCGTGAACCATCGGCAAAACAGCGTGTGCGCCGATGACGTGATGATTTAAGAACGGGTTTTGCTCCAGCGTCAAATGCCGATGCACCGTATAGGTTTTGAGCGCCCCGTCGGTGATAGGGGCGGGCGCGTGGTGCATTGGACTGCCCACCAATACTTGAACAGGCGTATTGGGATTATCCAATGCGCGGATGAGCATTTTTGCGCCCACATCCACAGGAATCACCTGAATTTCGCGCTCCGCGAACAAGGCTTTGAGATTATCATCTACCATGCCCGCTTCCCATGGTCCCCAATTCAGCGAGACGACATGCGTATTTGGATAGGCTTTTTTGAAGGTATGCGCCACCCGATTCAAAATTTCGTTGGCGATGGCATAATCGGATTGCCCCGCGTTGCCATAAAATCCCGCCGCCGATGAAAAAAAGACGATATGCGTGAGTTGTTCTGGCGAGAGATATGCCAACACATTGAGTAGCCCGTCAATTTTTGTGCCGTAGACAAATTCAAAATCATCGGGGGTTTTATTCTCGATGCGCTTATCTGCCAAGTTACCCGCACCATGCAAAAAGGCGGTGATGCTCCCCAGTTCATCCTGAATTTGGGCGATTGCCTCTCCCATGGCGGCGGGGTTGGTGATGTCTGCGCTGTAATAACGCGCATATCCGCCCGCCGTTTCGATTGCCGAAAGGGTGTATTCAATCTCGCGCTTTGCGGCAATCCCCCCCAGAATTTTTTGGATGGTCTTGGGGAGGGGTTTTTCGCCCCGCGCTTTCAGGTCGGCAATGCACCGTGTTTGTAATTCGGCATTATCCGTGACCCCCAATGCCCAAGCGGGTTCAGGTTGGCTGATGTTGGAGCGCCCAAGCAGGGCAAATTTGCACTGATAACGGTTTGCGAGGGCAATCACACACGAGGCGGTGATGCCCCGTCCGCCCCCTGTCACAAGGAATACAGTATTGGATGATACAGTCATGTTGTCTCTATTCTGGTGATGATGATTTATTTATGCGTTGACCAAATGCGGTGCTTTGGGTTTGATGCCCCGCAACATGCCTTCAATATCTACCCCATTATCAAGGTCTAACCAATCAATGCTAAATGGGGATAGCTCATAATTGGTACGTTGTTCGGGTGTGGCATTGGCT
>CALDGT010000596.1 GCA_937942935.1 uncultured Chloroflexota bacterium
ATCACAATCTTTTAGGAAAATTAACATGCCTAATAGTGACCCACTCATCGGAAGAACATTACGCAATGAATATACTATCGAAGCCATGCTCGGCGAAGGGGGCATGGGCGCGGTATATCGGGCGCGTCAGAAAAGCCTGAATCGGATTGTCGCCGTCAAGGTGATGCACCCGCAGGTTGCCCGACAAACAGGTTTTGCCGAGCGATTTAACCGAGAAGCCCAAACATCTGCCTCGTTAGAACATCCCAATATCATCCCCATTTACGAATACGGTCAAGAAGATGATTATGTGTATTTGGTCATGCGGTTATTGGGTGGCGGGAGTTTGTCGCAACGGCTTGCGATAGATAGTCATCCGCCAAATTTGACCGAAGTCGTGCCGATTATCAAACAAATCGCCAGCGCACTCGATTATGCTCATCGGCGCGGTGTCATTCATCGGGATATGAAGCCGAGTAATATCATGTTCGATGAAAATGGCACACCGTATATTGTGGATTTTGGTATCGCCAAATTATTGACCTCCAGCACAGGGCTGACAGGCACAGGTATGGCGATGGGGACGCCCAATTTTATGCCCCCCGAACAATGGCGGGGAGACCCAGTTGTGCCTGCCTCTGACCAATATGCGCTAGGTGTGATTGTGTATAATATCCTCACGGGGAAATTGCCATTTGAAGGCGATACGCCATTCGCGCTTATGCACAAACATCTGCATGAGTCACCTACGCCGATTCATCAACATCGCCCCGATTTGCCCGCGAATGTGATGAGCATCCTCATGCGAGCATTATCGAAGACTGCGGATGAGCGTTTTACGACGTGTGGCGAATTTGCGCGGGCGCTAGAAAGCGTTTCGGCGGGGTATGAAGGCACACCGACTAACTTTTTTACATTGCCTGTCTCATCGGGATATTCACAAGCACAACAAACCCCATCAAATAGACCACCAACCCCTCAATACGCACCATATCCGCAAACCCCACAACCGACAACATTATCGAATCGGCGCGGGATGTGGATAGGGATTTTTGCGCTCATTGCCCTCATCATCGTGGGTATTCTGATTGTATTACTTGGTGGGGGAGGGGGAACACCTGCGGGTGAAAATACCCCGACGAATGACAGTGTGGTGATTTTGCCTAGCGATACATCACCGCCACCCACCGCGACACCAGACCCCACCGCTACCGAAACGCCAACGGTGGATGTGTTGACGGCGATTGCTTATATTGACCAGACCAATACCGCCCAAGCGCCTTTGTATCTCACTGCGACGGCGCGGTCTTGGACAGCCACCCCGACCACCGATTTTACCCAGACAATTGAGGCGGTGATGGCAGGGCGAACAGCCACCCAACAAATTGCGAATAATATTGCCACGAATATCGCGCAAAAAGAGACCGACCAAGCCGTTATTGCCCAAACTGCGACCCAAAATGCGCTAGATAATATTGCGGTGCAAGCCAGAGAAGACCAACTGGCGACCCAAGCGGCATTGGATGCGCTTGCGACCCAAATTAGCATTGATAACACCGCTACCGCGACTTTATGGACAGCCACACCCACGCCAACGGCAACCGAAACCCCGACCGCTACCTCAACTGCCACGCCGACCATCACACCAACGGCAACCGCAACCCCGACTCCAATTTCGCCAGATGCGATTTTGGGGCGGGTGAAAAATGTGGGTTCTGGTGGGTTAAATATGCGCCAAGCGCCTAGCATACAAGATGATGTCGTTGCAGTTGCCCCAAACGATACTGTGTTGATATTGACCGGGCGTGATGAACTGGCGCAATGGGTTTTTGGGACATACCCAACACAAGACGGATTTGTAGCAGGGTGGGTGACAGTCGAATTTTTGACGATAACCGATGCGATTGGCAATCCTGTGAGCGTGGCGGATGTCTTGCCATTATCTAACAAAATCATTCATGTTGTCCAAGAAGGCGAAACCCCTTATTTGATTGCCACCATGTATGGTGTGACATTAGAATCGGTGTTGAGCGCCAATAACTTGACCGAAGAAACGGCGATGTTGCTCCGAATTGGGCAACCGTTAGTGATTGAATTGCCGATTATAGAAGCTACCAGTGAGGTTGTATCGGCTGAGATTCAAATCGTGGTTGATGGTGTGGGTGATATTTCGACAGAATATGTCCTCATCCAAAATAATGGCGATGTGTTGTCGCTGACCAATTGGACACTGAGTGATGGCGAAGGTAACGAAGCGACCATCAGCGCAGAGATACGCTTATTTTCGGGCGGTGCGGTGACTGTATATACACGCGCAGGGCAAAACAGCCCCATTGCACTCTTTTTGGGGCGCGATACACCCTTGTTTGAAGCGGGAGATGTGGTCACACTCAAAAATCAAGATGGTGGGGTGGTCGCCACATTCCAAATTCCATCGCCATCAGTGACTATATCAGACCCCACCCCCACCGATTTCGCATTTGAATTCACGGATATTGCGCCCAATTTTGTGTGTAATGTCATCATCTTTAATAAAGGTGAGGGCAAAAATAATGCCGAAATGGGGCGGGCAGATGGTCTTATCCCTAGCGCAGAAGGGGTGATTAGCGGGTCAATCCTCATCACGGTTGGCGCGGGGGATGTGCCAGAAGCACAACTTGGGTGTGATGTGGTCGCATCTGCCACACCAGAAACACCCGTTAGCCCTGCCGATTTGCGCGGACGGGTGGTTTTGCCAGAAAATACCAATTTGAATATGCGCGAAACACCAACCGATGACGGGGTGGTGATAACCCTCATCCCAAGTGAAACGATTTTGAATATCATCGGGCGCGATTCTGAAAATTTGTGGGTATATGCCAGTTATACCACAGGTGATACCACGTATACGGGTTGGGCGAGTGCTTATTTTATTCAAATTGCCGATGGTCTTGGCAATCCTGTCATGATAGAAGGATTGCCGATTGTCGAATTGACCGAAACAGGCGCATATAACCTCATTTTGCGGGCGCATACCCAACCGACTGTGGGCGCATTGGAATTGCGCGATGGTCGTCTGCTCACATGGGATAGCTCTGGCACATTTTATTTGTGGGGGCAAAATCGGCAACTCATCACCACCCTGACAGGTGAAGCATATACGGCGATAGGCGCGTTAGAATTGCGCGATGGTCGGTTGCTCACTTGGGGGGAATCTGGCGAATTGCGCTTGTGGGATAGTGCGGGCAACTTGATTAAGATGATGGCAGGTCATTCATTTTGGGTGATAGGCGCGACAGAACTCACCAACGGGCGTATCCTCTCTTGGGGACGTGGCGATAATGTGTTGCATTTGTGGGATAGCGAAGGCGAATCGCTCCGTGTGATGTCGGGAAATCCCGATTGGGTGTGGGGCGCATTAGAATTAAGCACACGGCGTATTTTATCGTGGAGCAATAGCCAATTACGCTTGTGGGATGTGAATGGAGAACTCATTCGCAACATGGACGGGCATATTGGCTGGATTGATGGCGCACTCGAATTGAGTAATGGTAATTTGGTATCGTGGAGCAGAGACACCACCCTTGCCATGTGGAATTCTGAAGGATTTGCGATGGGGGGGATGCCCGGTCATACAGAGGCGGTGAAAGGGGCAACCGAATTATCGTTTAATCGGGTGTTATCGTGGGGTGGGGATGAATTGCGGATGTGGGATTCATCAGGTGGGTTTATCCTCGCGCTAGAGGGGAATACGGGCATTATTAACGGCGCGGTTGAATTGCAAAATCAGACTATTTTATCGTGGGGGAATGATGGCTTGCGCTTGTGGAATGGTGGGGGTGTCCTCATCACACACATGACCGCGCATACCGCGCCTGTGATGGGCGCCATGCAGTTGAGCGATGGACGACTTTTATCGTGGAGCAATGATAACACCTTGCGCGTGTGGGATGTGGATGGCAATTTGTTGATGACCCTCACAGGACATACGAATCGTGTTGGGGGCGCAATTGAATTAGCAGACGGGAAAATTTTATCGTGGGGTGGCTATTTTGATGATACCACCCCCGCCGATACCGATATTCGTATTTGGGATGTGAGTGAATAACAACAATCAGAAAAAACGACGCCACTCCTTCCATGTCCAGTGCAACGTCACACGCCGCATTGTCCACACCTGCGCAGACTCCCGCAGCCGGCGTGTCGCGTCTTGCGCACGCGTGGCATGCAATGAAAGCTGGCGCGTTTGCGGTCGCGCTCGCAGCGGTTGCCCTGCCGGCCGCCGCGATGATCGAGCTTGAAGACGACGCACTCAGCGATGCGACCGGAGACGGCCTGACCT
>CALDGT010000597.1 GCA_937942935.1 uncultured Chloroflexota bacterium
AAAAATATATGCGAATCTTCAACGGTATCGCCATGCCCCGGAAAATGTTTGACCGTTGCAATCACCCCAGTCGCTTGCATCCCTACGATATAATTTTCGAGCATCCGCCCTACTAAATCAGGATACCCACCCGGTGAGCGTCGCCCAATCACAGGGTTATCGGGGTTCGTATCCAAATCTGCCACAGGCGCAAGATTCAAATTTACACCAACAGCGCGAATTTCTGTCGCCATCGCTTCTCCCATACGACGCGATAAATCGGGATTATCGGTGGCAGTAATCAATGATGTAGGGGGCAATTCGGTAAAGCCGTCTCGCATCCGCATAATCCAACCGCCCTCTTGGTCAGTCGAAATAAATAACGGAACAGCCCCGACTTCTGTCATGGCGCTTTGATATTCATTCACCAGCCGAGTAATTTCTTCTGGTGTGCCAATATTATTATCAAACAACACCACCCCAGCAGGTTGCCATGTTTGGAGCAAATCGCGCCCAACAAATGATAACCGATTGCTATAGGTATGAACCATAAACATCTGCCCTACTTTTTGTTGAAGGGTCATTTGGTCTATACGGGCTTGAATAGGGTCTGTTTGGGCAACTGTTGGCATAGAGAAGACGACCATCAACATCATCAATTGAATGAATCTTGCTATCTTTGTAAATTGATAATGCTTCAACTTCATGGATTCACTCGCTCAAAGGTATTTCCGCTATCTTGTGTTTGATATTGGATGATTTCATTGGCAAGCATATTATCAACACGTTGTTCAATGATAATAGACCATGCTATATCTTCGTTAAACTCTGCCATGATATTATCGCATCCAACTATTTGTGGGTTAATAGCATACGCGCTAAAAATCTGTCGCCACGTTTGCCCACTGTCGGTTGAAAGCAAAATAAAGGTTTGTGCATCATCGCGCAAACGGGCTTCGATGGGATACCGAATCACTTGAAAACCGGTTTTCCCCGTGATGAAATAATCTTCACACAGAAATATAGGTTCTGTAAGCCGTCCAATATCCAAAAAGTTACCCGTCCCAAAAAATAAAATGTTTGCGCCAATTAACGCGGTAATCGGAATGAGCAACGGATAACGCCTTCTATGCCATAATTGCCATATTCCCCAGAAAAAAACTGTTAAAGCTATCAAAATAAAGATGAACGCAAGCGGGGTTAGCTGAATGGATGCCGTGACGAAAGCATATAGGATACCTAAAAACAACGACAAAATCCGCTTGAGGCTATACGCAAGTTCAAATGTAAAATGATGTGGCGGAGAGAAAGCTAGTGCAATAAAACTCGTGATTATCAGCCCCAATGAGGCATAAATACCATATTTTTTAATCAGATTCATGGCGAAAAACTCCCATTTTGGATGAGGAGCAAGTGTAAAAAGTTGAGCCGTTCATCGGCAGTCATTGGGCGTGGTTGCCCTTGTCCTTCGACAAGGATAGGATATAAATCCACAAACTGCAAGCGCCCATCATAAATAAAAAGTTGGTCTAAGAAGGCACGTTTGCCTCCAAAAAATTCTTGGTCAAAGAAAAAATTGCCCAATCCATAATGGATGAATGATTCTTGTGTAGCATCTCGTGGAAAAAACTCCATTGTCTGTGGAAAGTGCGCTTGTGTACCAATCACCACATCCGCCCCTAACTCTGCTAACCACAAAAAATCGGCTCGTTGTTGGGCGCTCGGTTGATATTGCTCAAGTTCTAAATATTGCACACTAACAATGACCATATCTACTGTCGCAGATAATTGCGGAATTGCCTCTGCAAGCCACGTTCTATCACATTCTGCCGCACCGGGGCGCACTCCACCCGTTAATGCTGGATTTTCATTCACGAGGGCATAGTACGGACCCACCCAATTACAAGCGAGCATCGCAATCTGATTACCATTGTGGTTGATGATAAATGGTGTTCTTGCCTCTGCGAGTGTGCGCCCGCCACCGATAATAGCCATACCATTTTCAGCATACCAATCCAGAGTATTAAAGTAAGGGTCTATCCCATAATCATTATTATGATTGCCTGTCAATTCAATAATATCCGCGCCAAGCAATTTTAAGATGTCAAAATGTGCAGGTTTGCTACAAAAAGAAAAAGAACTCATCCCCGCATGCGGGCAATCATCCACTATCGAAACTTCGTTACTGATATGCAAAAAATCGGCGGTTTGGGTATATGGCAAAATGGCAGAAATC